>CAYPYZ010000178.1:0-4220 GCA_964414805.1 uncultured Paludibacter sp. | reverse complement strand
AAATAGCCTTGAACTTAACTATCTAAGAAAATTACAATAGTGGTTTTTTTTACAAAAATTTCTCCAATGCTTTCAGACTAATTTTCCCTTCATAAATAGCTTTTCCGATGATAACAGCGGGGATATTATGCGCTAATAATTCCTCAATATCTGCTATTTCGCTCACTCCTCCGCTGGCAATTAGGTACATGGCAGGTTCCTCTTGCAGCATTTCGTCATAGAGTTTTACGGCAGGACCTGTCAACATGCCGTCCTTACTAATATCTGTACATATCACTTTCGAAATACCTTTTTGCATATAGCCTTGAATAAAAGGCATTAAATCGAATTCGGTAGTTTCCAACCAGCCTCCAATAGCTATTTTTTTATCTTTTACATCGGCACCAAGAATGATTTTTTCAGCGCCAAATTGTTCAATCCAAGCAGTAAAAACTTCCGGATCTCTGACGGCAATACTCCCACCTGTCACCATAGCCGCACCCGATTCAAAAGCAATGCGTAAATCCTCATTGGATTTAAGTCCACCGCCAAAATCAATCACCAAAGGTGTATGTATAGCAAGGCGTTCCAACACTTTATGGTTGACTATATGCTGTGCTTTCGCCCCATCCAAATCCACCACATGCAAACGTTTAATTCCGGCATCTGCAAACATTTTAGCCACATCCAAAGGATCTTCATAATACACAGTCTTTTGTGCATAATCCCCTTGCGAAAGTCGCACACACTTACCATCAATCAAATCTATGGCAGGTATAATTTCAATCATATTTTCTTCTAATTAATCTTTTAAAGATGCAATGCAAATGTAGGGAATTTTTGGGAATAAATGGGTGATTATTTTCTATTAAAATTTCATTCTTCATTTTTTTGTCTTGGCACTATCCTTCCTTTTTGGCTTGATACTAAATCTTCATTTTTTTGTGTCTTGATACAATTCACACTTTTTTCTTGACAAAAAAGTGTGCAAAAAGTCAAGACTGCGCCGGCTTCGCTCATAAAATTGGCGTTCGAAATGCTAAATCGTTCAAACTCGCAACTAACGGGCAGACACACCGGTCTGCCCCTACTAATGGATATTTCTTAACGCATTTCTCACTGATTTGCATAAAGCCCTCACGCTCGACAGAGTCCAAGTAAACTTGGTCTCTGTCCTCACTTATCGGTCTTTTTATGGCTCACCCGACAAGGTCGAAGAGCGGGCGATGAATCATTTGCTGGTATGGGATGTGTTTGTATTCTTGAACCCGTCGCTTAGCAGTGTTTATATGTTTTAAGCATGCTGGACGACGGGTGCTAGCGCCTCTCTCGATGTCCGTCATTTCGAGCGTCAGCGAGAAATCTCCTGAAGGATTTTTTGAGTTTTTTGTCATGAATCAAAAAAACATTAAATTTGCACCTGTGTCAAAGAAACTATATATAATTGCAGGTTGTAATGGAGCGGGTAAAACAACTGCTTCATTCACCATACTTCCTGAAATTCTTGACTGTCAGGAATTTGTTAATGCAGATGAAATTGCCAAAGGTTTATCTCCATTTCAGCCTGAAAAAGTTGCTATTGAAGCAGGGA
Organism: uncultured Paludibacter sp.; assembly: GCA_964414805.1. Classification (GTDB taxonomy): domain Bacteria; phylum Bacteroidota; class Bacteroidia; order Bacteroidales; family Paludibacteraceae; genus Paludibacter. The sequence goes on along the minus strand of CAYPYZ010000178.1, from coordinate 2,650 downwards.
GAATAATGCTTGCAAGAATCAATGAATTACTTGAAAATAATTTGAGTTTCGCTTTTGAAACTACCTTGTCAACAAGAAGTTATAAAAACAAAATTACCGAAGCAAAGAACAAGGGATATGATGTAATCCTACTTTTCTTTTGGCTTCAAAATGTTGAACTTGCCAAAGAACGGGTAAAAACACGTGTACTTGAAGGTGGTCATAATATTGAGGAAAGCGTCATAGAACGAAGGTATAAAGGTGGAATTAAGAACTTATTTGATATCTATTTACCAATAGTTGATGAAGCCTTGATATTTGATAATTCAGAAGGTAAACATGATTTAATTGCTGAAAAACAGAAAAATAAAACAATCAAGGTAAATAATTATCCAAAGTTTAACTCTTTAAAAGGACATTATGACATTAATAGATAAAAATAAAATTTTACGTGGTCTTGATGAAGCTTATAAGAAAATGATTGAATTCAAAAAGCATAAAAAAACTGATTTAATCATTATGAAGGATAATAAAATTGTCCATGTAAAGCCTCAGTAGAGACACGCAGCCGTGCGTCTTAACGGGATAATACCCAAGCGCAAACCCCATCCCCACAAACAGAAACATAAACATAATTCGGGGTATTTGCGCGGAAAGCTTCATGCTCAGCTGTTCCAATATTTAGATTCTTATTTAACCAGCACTGTCTGCCTATTTGTATTAATCCATAAGATTCTCCTCCATAGGAAATACTCCCCGAACAAGTTCTACCGCAACTTCCGCAGTCAGTTGGGTCAACTGCACAATTTTCTCCTGCCGCTAGATTGCACATTCCATCGCCTTCACAAATACTAGAAAACTTTATACCTAAATTTCTTGGAGGATAGACCAATGTATCATTTGAAGCTGCCACAAAACTATTCCACTCATTTAAAGTCCGGGTGGGGACAAAATAATTATTGCCTTAATTTTAACATAAAAAGAAAAAAGACGCTATATTGTTTTAATATAATGTCTTTTAAATTGTGTTATTGTTGTAATAATCGTAGACTAAAGCCATTATCTTTAGAGGCTAAAGGACCAGCGGATAGAATTTTATACATATCTACAGAAAAAAAACTGGCAGCAGAAGTTACTAATCTTGTTGTCCAAAAATATCCTTTCTCATGAATAAGAATAAATTTAGAGTCTATTGATTGTCCTTCTTGCCAGGCGGTAGTAATTCGGCATCCCCCCGGTAAAGCGCTAAAGCCAGTCGCATTAGTAATACCACTAACTGGTGAGCCATATTCATTGAACCATTCTCCCTCTGCCATTAATTCATAAACCTCTGCTATTCTTCTCATTTTTATATAATCATCATCAACCATTGCTCTAAACCCCTCAACCAAACCCCTCGGATCAGCACCAACATAATAATTATATAAAGCGCCATATTTTTCTCCTAAGCTTGGATCATTATCATAATAACAATAAGCCGGGCCAGTCGCTTGCGCCCACTCTCTGCTACCAGTGATGTTAGGAATGGGATCGCCGTTTAAGAAATGGGTTGTTTTTAGATTTTCCGTTAACCAAACTTGTTCGCCAATTTTAACCGCCCAATATTTATTGCCGTCATAATCACTCGCTTGAGTATAATAAAGTTTAAAAGTTTTAGTTTCGCCGACTATCGTTCCTTGAGAATTTTGAGCGTAAACAGCGTAAGAATAAGTTTCTCCTCTTGTTAACCCTTCAATTTGAGCGCTTACTTTTATTTCGGTCGGATTATCCAAGCCCTCAACAATCACTTTTCTTCTCGGCTCGTCTGGACGCCAAACTTCAAACCAAACTTCCAAAGGAGAGTTGTAGCCATTAATTTTAGCTCTTAAAACAGCTTCATCGATACCTACTTCAGCTCCTAAAGTTTCAGCCAGCGCTTGAGTTGCAGTATAAACTTCTAAAACTTCGCCGTAAGCTAGGCCAGCACTATTTTCAGCATAAGCGCGAACATAATAAGTAGCATTACGTTCTAAATCAGTAAAATTATGAGCAAATATAGCTGACTGGTCAGTGGCTTCATAAATTAAATCAGAAATACTGGGATTAGGATGTTGACTAAGACAGAAACCTCGTCTAATAATATCCGTCCCGCCATCAGAGATAATTTTTGCGCTTACTTTAATTACAGCACCATTGTTTTGACTTTCAACGGAAATAGTTTCCACACTTGGAAGCTCATGCTCACAACTACTAAAAAGTAGGACAGAAACAAAAACTGCGGTCAGGAAAGCGATTGCCTTGAGGAATGGATTGGTTTTCATGGTCTTAAATAATTATCTGTATAGATTTATTAGATTGAATTTTCAATTTTCAATTGTAAATGGTTTTGCAAATGTAGGGATTATTTGGGAATTAATGGGTGATTATTTTCTATTAAAATTTCATTCTTCATTTTTTGTGTCTTGACACAATTCACACTTTTTTCTTGACAAAAAAGTGTGCAAAAAGTCAAGACTTCCGCATCTTCGCTCATAGAACTTGCAGTCGAAAAGCTGAAATCTCCAAACTCGCAACTGCGTTGCTCAAACAAGAACGATTTTTAACGCATTTCTCACTGATTTTATGGCTCACCCGACGAGGTCGAAGAGCGGGCGATGAATCATTTGCTGGTATGGGATGTGTTTGTATTCTT
>CAYPYZ010000177.1:1304-4254 GCA_964414805.1 uncultured Paludibacter sp. | reverse complement strand
ACATCCACGCACTCGCAATATGATTGATAAAATGCAAGTGGAAGTGAGACCAGAAGTACAATTTCTGAAACCATTGGGTTTTCATGATTACAATGCATTGCAAATGCGATCGTATGCAGCGTTGTCTGACTCGGGAACCATATCAGAAGAGTCATCTATATTAAACTTTAGAGCACTCAACCTGCGCGAAGCACATGAACGCCCCGAAGCTATGGAAGAAGCATCGGTAATGATGGTAGGCTTATCCCCTGAACGTATTATGCAAGGATTGACCCAGGTGTTGCGTCAAGAAGTTGGCGCGAAACGCAATTTCCGTGAAGTAGGGGATTACTCTATGCCTAATGTGAGTGAGAAGGTGGTGAGGATAATTTTGAGTTATACGGATTATGTGAAACGTACAGTGTGGAGTGAAGAGATTTAATACAGATGAATAGTAGTAAAAAGAAAATATTAATTCACAGTATTGTTTTTAGTCCTGATGGTGTTTCAACAGCTTATCTTTATAATGATATAGCATTGAGATTCAAAGAAGAAGGTTTTGATGTGAGTGTAATTACCACAACACCTCATTACAATGTAGTAAAGAGTGAGCTGCAAAAACAACTTTTAAAGAAAAGAGCCTTTGGCTTATACTATGAAAGTATTTTTAAAGGCATACCAGTAAAGCATGTTTATCAAAAAAAGTATAAGAGTACAATACTGCGAATGTTTGGGTTTGTTTATTGGCATATAGTTTCTTTTTTCTTGAGTATTACAGAAAAGAATGTTGATCTAATATTATCACCTTCACCACCTCTCACTATAGGTTTTTTGAATATTCTTATTGGAAAAATAAAGAAAGCAAAAGTTATTGTTGAAATTTGCAAGCAAGATATTACAAGGTTGATACAAGTTACACCAAGTGATAAGATTGATAAGTATAGTTTAATCTCTTTGTTTAACTCAATATTCCGTGGGGGTAGAATAGAAATAGAAGCATATGATGGATATTCTGTAGATAAAAGTCTGAAAAGTATTCGTACTGACTTTGACTATAGTGTACCTACTTATGACGTGATGTTGGTTGAACAGAAAAAATGGATTGAAAGTCATAAGGAATTGTATCCTTTTTACATAATTGAACATTAATGAAAACGTGGATTATATCTGAACTGTTTTATCCTGAAGAAATTTCCACAGGATATGTAATGACTAAAATTGCAGAGAAAATTTCTGATAAAAGTGAGGTAAATGTTATTTGTGGACCCTCAAACTATGAGTCAAATATATTTACTTCTTCAAAATCAATTAGTGATAAAATTATTATTCATAGAGTTTCAGTTCCTAGCTTAAATAAAAACAACTTAGTTCTTAGAACTTTAAAAATGTTCTTGCTTACAATAAAAGTTGGATGGAAAGTTATTAGAAATGTTAGGAGAGAAGACAAAGTAATATTAGTTACTAACCCCCCTTCACTGCTTCTTTTTATTAGTTTTCTCAAAAAACTACTTAGATTTGAATACATAATTATTGTCCATGATGTTTTTCCTGAAAACATGGTTCCGGCAGGCATCATAAAAAGCAATTCTTTATTTTATAGAGTTTTACTTAGAGTGTTTAATTCAGCTTATAATGTTGCCGATAAATTGATAACTGTTGGTGTAGATATGAAAAGCTTAGTTTTAAACAAAGTTCACAAAAACAAGAGGGTTGAAGTAATTCAAAACTGGGCTGATTCAGAAGAGATTTATCCACTAATTGATTTTGATAAAAATGCCTTTTACAATTTGAATTTATCTGATAAAGTAATTCTTCAATTTGCGGGTAATATAGGAAGAGTTCAAGGACTTGATACGTTTATGGAAATCTTTAAACAAATAAATAATCCTAATATAGTACTAATAATTATTGGTGAAGGGGCGTTGAAAAACACTCTAATTAATATGCAAAAAAATAATGGTGTAGAGAATGTTTATTTTTTTAATGCTAAGCCAAGAGCAGAACAAATTAAATTTCTAAATGCATGTGATATTGGCTTAATAACATTAAGTAAAGGTATGTATGGTTTGGGCGTTCCCTCTAAAGTTTATAATGTTTTAGCAGCTGGTAAACCGATATTGTTTATTGGAGATAAAGATGCTGAAATTAGTCTTTATATCAAAAATAATAATTGTGGATGGGCTTTTACGTGGGAAGATAAAGAAAAAATTATTGATTTCTTGAATAAATTAAACTTATCGTATATAGATATAATTAAAAATAAAGGGAAAAATGCTAGAAGCTTAGTAGATCAGAGCTTTACTCAAGACATTATATTAGAAAAATACAAAAAGGCACTAGTGGAATAGCTATAAGCTTTTAAAAAGCAGGAACATGCATATAACAATAAATAGCAATTTACTACGCTTGATATAATTAAATTTTCTATAGTTTGAAAGTATAACAAAAATTAAATGCAAAACATTACACTAATTGGTGCTTCAGGGTTTGTAGGCACTCGTTTGATCGATACAATAAAAGATTCATACAATCTTTTGAATTTGGATAAACAACAGAGTCCTTTTTTTTCAGATATTACTACAATTGGAGATGTTCGTAATAAAGAAGATATCGATAATGTTTTAGAGAAAGCTGATATTGTGGTTTTACTCGCTGCTGAACATCGTGACGATGTGTCACCAACATCACTCTATTACGATGTAAATGTAGAGGGCACAAGAAATGTATTGGAGGTAATGGACAAGCGAGGAGTTAAGAATATAATATTCACAAGTAGTGTTGCTGTATATGGATTGAATAAGGATAATCCTAACGAAGAATATCCTGCGGATCCTTTTAATCATTATGGTAAAAGTAAATGGCAAGCCGAAGAGGTGTTACGTGAGTGGTACAATAAAAAACCTAACGAGCGATCTTTAACAATTATTCGTCCTACTGTGATATTTGGAGAGCGTAACCGTGGAAATGTATA
>CAYPYZ010000177.1:0-1204 GCA_964414805.1 uncultured Paludibacter sp. | reverse complement strand
GATGTTATAAGTAAAATAACTGGGAAAAAAATTGCAGTTAGTGCTGTGCGAGTAAAAAAGTTTTGTGCCACAACACAATTTGACGCAACATTAGCATATGATTCAGGATTTAAACCTCCATATACTTTAAACGAAGGATTACATAGAACACTTCACTATGAATTTATAAACAAAGGTCAGGGCGGAATAACTTTTTAGAGTGATTAAATGAGTGATGAGAAAATATTAATAATAACAGGCGCATCTGGCTTCGTTGGCTCTAACTTCACTAAAAAATGGAGCAACAAACACACACTTTATGGATTAGACATACGTCAACCTAATGTAGAAGGTGTTGTTCACACCTACGGTTGGGATGAGTTGCAGGATATTCCGAAAGCAGATGCAATAGTACATCTGGCAGGCAAAGCCCATGATACAAAAAATGAGAGCCTTGCTCAAGATTATTTTGACATAAACGTAGGGTTGACAAAAAAGGTGTTTGATTGGTTTCTGACATCGGAGGCGCAGACTTTTGTATTCTTTAGTTCGGTGAAAGCTGCAGCAGATTATGTGCCCGGTGATATACTTACGGAGGATGTAAAGCCAAATCCTGTGGGCGCTTATGGTGAGTCGAAAATCAAGGCAGAGAGGTATATATTAAGTAAATGCGAAGAATATGAGCGATTGGGGAAGAGGGTGTATATTGTTCGTCCCTGCATGATTCATGGCCCTGGGAATAAGGGGAATTTAAATTTATTATATAATGTGGTGTCTAAAGGTGTGCCTTGGCCCCTTGGTTCGTATGAAAACAGACGCTCTTTCTGCTCGATTGATAATATAGCGTATGTAGTGGAGCAGTTGATTGTGAATGAAAATGTTCCCAATGGAATCTATCATGTGTGCGATGACGAAGCGCTTTCAACAAATGAATTGATTGCATTGATTGCTCAGTCTGTAAACAAATCACCACGTATATGGAAGTTGCCTAAAACACTTATGAATACTTTTGCATCGGTTGGAGGTGCATTGCGATTGCCTTTAACCAAAGAGCGCTTGCAAAAGCTGACTGAAAACTATGTGGTTTCGAATGAGAAGGTGAAGAAAGCACTTAACATTACCCAAATGCCAGTGAGTGCAGAAGAGGGGTTAACCAAAACATTGAAAAGTTTTCAAACAAAATAAGCATGATACGATTTTTTGATTTTATATTTTCTTTTGTAGG
>CAYPYZ010000176.1:0-4290 GCA_964414805.1 uncultured Paludibacter sp. | reverse complement strand
ATGAAGAACGAGGTGCAATATCTTATGTCACAAAAACAACTTAATAAGTACGTAACAATTTCAAAACTGATTGATGGACAGATTACCATAAAAGAAGCATCAGAATGCCTTGGACTTTGTGAACGGCAAATATATCGTCTTAGGAAAGGGGTTCAGGAACAAGGTGTGTCATTTTTAATTCACAAAAACAAAGGCAAAAAACCTGATCATGCTATCCCAGACCAAATTACCCAGATGATTATTGACCTTAAAAGAACAGATGCCTACAAGGAAGCTAATTTCCTCCATTTCAAGGAGATACTTGCTGAATACGAAGGAATAAACATCAGTTATTCAGCACTTTATGATCTGCTTACAGGCGCGGGTTTTGAAAGCCCTAAGAAACGCAGAAGGTTCAAACCTCATCGTAGGCGCAAACGCAGGCCCCAAGAAGGCCCTCTCATTCAAATGGACGCTTCTCCTCACAAATGGTTCGGTACCGATGAGGTATTCAACCTGCACGGTGCTATTGATGATGCTACAGGCAAAGTGGTAGCTTTGTACCTGGCTAAGCACGAATGCCTTCAGGGATATTTCGAAATAATGCGCTTTATGCTAAGTAATTTTGGTATATCAATGAGCATTTATTCAGATGGCCATACCATATTCAGGTCCCCATTGAAAGGAAAGTTTACTATTTAGGATCAGTTAGCTTGTAAAAGGGTAAATCCTAACCAATTTGTCCGTGCTATGAAAGAACTCGGTGTAGTAACCATTATCACCGTGCGTTCACACTGGGCCAATGACCGTGTTGAACGTTTCTGGAACACCCTGCAAAGTAGGCTATCTATCAGGTTTAAGCGTAACAATATCTGTACTTTGGACGAGGCCAACGCTTTTTTTCAGAGTACGTACACAAGTTCAACAAACAATTTGTTGTTGAAGCCAAGGAAACAGAATGTGCTTTTAGGCCTGTCCCCGCAGGTTTATGCATAAATCATGTTCTTTGTATCGTACAGCAGCGAACATTCGATAATGGGGATATAATTTCTTTCTACAGCAAGCACTTTAAAGTCGTTCAATCTAGGGAATTGCCACCGCTACCTAATCACGCCAGGTGGATGTGCTCTTTAGCCCCTATTTCAATATCAAGATTTCCTATAGGGGAATAGTATATGATACAGCGCTGATATCGGCGGTGTCAAGGGCAAGCTCTAACGAGTTCATCTTGACCCTTGACACTGCCAGCACCAGCCAGTTATAATACCAAAAGCCGAATTAGAGGTGATATTTTTAAGTGATAATTAACTAACTTTTAGGGTTATATTTTCTAAGGTTATTGACATACATTTTTTTAGAATTGATTATTTTATGACGATATTACATTGAATTTTTCCGATAAAATATCATATATGAAAAAATCATTCGTCCAGATATCTCTTTATTACTGTGGCTATTTCCGCACGAGTGGCTATATCCCCTGGAGCGAGGATTGATGCACCTCTTCCGGTAATTAATCCTTTTGCATTGGCCCATTTCATTGCATCCATTGCCCATCCACTAATTTCCGATGTATCAACATATTCTGCTAAATCAGATTTCATTGATACGTCTTGCCCATTAAACTGGCTATAGCGATAGAGCATAACTGCCATCTGTTCACGGGTGATATCATCATTTGGCGCAAATAGATTATCGCTGATACCGTTAACGATGTTATTTACTGCCGCCCAGTTGATAGAATCTGTATACCAAGTATTGTCCGGAACATCCGCAAAGATGCTGTTCCCAAGAACCGGGGAATCCGTCATGCGATGCAGCACCGTAACCATCATAGCCCGTGTTATTGTGGCATTTGGCTCAAAAGTTGTTTCAGATGTGCCATTGAATAAATTATTTTCATAGACATACTTAACACTATTGTAAAACCATTCCGATTCCTCGACATCGGTAAAAGGTTCGTTAAACTCAAAATAGTATCCTAGCCGTACATTATTGTCAATAACGATAACTGTTCCCTTTTTAGCAGCAGTCATCTTGCTATCAAATATAATCGAGGTACCCTCTGCACCCACAATAATACGATTGCCACTGATTATACTGCCTTCTGAAAGGACAAATTCCGTTCCGTTAACAAGCCTCATAATCGCTGTAGCATTACCAACGATGATTTTGCCATCCGAATCAATAACTGTGTGACCGGGTACGGTTACAATTATGTCTTCATTAGATAAGGTGAGTTTTGCTTTCTTTCTATCAGGAATTACCACGCCGCCGTCCTCACCTACAACAGTTCCTGGAGGGGCTTCCACAGTTACCAAGTTATCGTTCTTTCCTACCTCTACCATGCCCCCACCGGGCAAGGTTATCGTACCATCATCATTGGTAATAGGGACCTCTTCGGGTAAGGTAGTAACAGTGCTACCCCCGATAGTTTTCGTAGAGGAGTCCGGTAAAGGAGTATCATCATCCGGAGCCGGCCCACCACCGGAAGTTGAACCGCTATTGCCCCCAGTGGCATACAATATAATACTTCCTGTTGTGAGCTCATAATTATCCATGTCATGGGGCGTAAATGTCCATTCGTAACTCTTGTTTCCAATAATCTCCGTGTTATCTTCATCATTCCAAGTAAGTGCGCCAGATATTTTTTCACCACTGTGGCTATTTTTAAAGACACCACTGAGGTTTGCATCAGCTAGGGTCTTGCCACCTGTAGTTATTTTATCATAGGTAGGTGTACCGTATGGGATCGATTTATTAACAATTATGGATGCGGTACCATAAACAATTGAATAGGTTTCATCATCATCCGGAATAAACACCCACGCCTGGTCCGATTCACCGGCAACAGGAACATTATCCGGACTTTTCCAAACGATACTACCATTAACAGTTTCGGTTTCATCTGTCATCACAACACTAATAGGTAATGATGAAAGTCTCTGCCCATAATCAAGATTTCCGATAACAACCGGAGTACCTATTGGAACAATTTTGTCAATATAAACAATCCGGTAATATGAGAAACCATCAGAAGTAAATGTCACCAAATTATCCTCACTATTGTAAGCAGCTTCTATTACTTCTATGGTCCCATCTTCATTAATCCGTTCAATAAAGATTTTTTCAGCATCTTCTCCTGCCTTAAGCTCATACGGCAAGCTGATATATACATGGCCATCACCAAAATCAGAAATCTTCTTTTCGTCGGTTTGAATCGAAAATTCATAGGTCGGTCTATCGCTTCCTAACTGCATGGCTTCTTCCTTACTTAATTGACGTGCAAAGAATATAACCTCCCTATCAGTATCAATTGTCCCGATATTTTCCGCGATTACCTGTAAAACGTCACGATCGAAGCCTAAATTGGCTACTTTACCATCTAGTGTAAGCATAGTTGTTGCAGTACCTGAAATAATATCCATTAGGCTATCTGCTGAGATGTTTAGCTGAAATTTGGAGTCCCCAGTCGTTCCGTTCAAATCCAAAATGAGCTTGGAATCAAACCACATAAACGGATTTTTGAAAAATATCTCTCTTTCTTTATCTTGCTTAAGTTTAAGCTCAGCTTTTAACGCATCCTCATTGAGATTGAATTCACCAGTCACAGAATCCGGATCGATTGTAACTTTACTCGTAATTTCAGTATCCTCCACTACAATATTTAAAATATATTCACTTTCTAAATTACCGATACTATCCTCCACGCCAATTTTGATTTTTGTGCTGCCGGGGCCTTTCGCCTGGAGGGATATTTCCCCAAACTTAACAGTAAGTTTTGTTCCGTTTAAGGTATCAATAAAACCCTGTGTACCGCTTCCTGTCGTAATATGAACAACATCATTATAAATAGAATTCTCAGTATTTCTGCCATCGTCTATGCTTATAGTCATTTTATGATCAGTTTCTCCTTGTTGTAATTTGAAGATTTTCTTTGCGCCCTTAATAACCCAAGAATCTAACTCTCCTAAAATAACTTCTATAATGCTCCCACCGAGACTGTCACTAATGGGCCTCTTGTCAAACAACTCATCGCGAAGCTTGTCACCCCATTCATTAGCAATCCCGTAAACGACCTTATCAATCAAAGGCTTACGCTTTACCCGATTGATAACAATCTCATGGGGAATAATAGTTGTGCTCCCCTCTAACGCAACCACCGATACATCGGTTAGATAATACGCTCCTTGAGCATTATCAGGTCTTAAGCTAGCCAGAGCCGGCCATAGAAACGAAGATGCAAAACAATATCAGCTAATGGTAATTTCTTTGATTTGTTTGTCCGACGGCGTGGCATCCTTTTCTTCA
>CAYPYZ010000175.1:2020-4293 GCA_964414805.1 uncultured Paludibacter sp. | reverse complement strand
ATTCTTGCCAAACGTGCCTGATATTGTTGCCCACCAGGAAGCGAAGCATAATTAACAGGTAATTTCGTTGCCGGATGCAATTGCATACTGTGGATAGAAGAGGGATTGCCATCTTTCGTAAATAAAGGACAAAGAAACTCCTCTCCAAAATTACCTGTATGATTTAAGACTATATCCAAAACTATTTTCATATCGCGCACATGCACAGCATCTATCAAATCTTGAAAATCCACATCCTCAGACAAATACCTATCATCTACCTTATTAAAATTCATGGCATGATACCCATGATAATCGTAACCACTGGCATTTTCCACTATAGGCGTAATCCAAATAGCAGAAAAACCAAGTGCCTTGATATAATCCAATTTCTCTATCAATCCTTTGAAATCACCACGCCAAGCAGGGTCACCCGGATTATTGCCATCCCAGCAATGGGCATTATTTGTTTTATCCCCATCATAAAAGCGGGTAGTCATCACAAAATAAATACTCTCATCGCGGAAGTCAGTACGCCCCCCAATAAAAGCAGCCTGCACCAAGAAAGTATAAAAGAGCAAAAAAGATAGCAAATACAGTCTTTTTACTTGCATAATATTCAATAAATTTTTGTATTAAGTCCTCAAATATAAATAGATAGCACAGCAAATCACCTATATGCTACTTTAAATATTCATTATTCTTTCGCAAACGTTTGCAGAAAATCTATTGTTTGCATAGCCCAAAAGCTTTGCTTATCTTTGTTTTTGAATTGAAAAAAACTCAGCATGCATCAACCTATAGCAGCAATCAACCGACCTACTCCCGTAGCCCATGAGTCTGTTTACCAAATCTCTAATTGGTCTAAACAAGTATTAACAAACTGGGGCGTTGCCGAACAATCTGTCAGCTTGATAAACCTCTTGATACAATTATCCATTGTCATAATTTTCACTTGGATTTTCCAATGGCTTACGCAAAAATTTGTGCGCTTTATACTTACACAGACCAATAAATTTGAAAAACTTAAAATCAGCGGGCATTTAATTCAAAGTCGATTTCCCCATTATTTAGCGCTCACGGCACCGCTTAGTTGGGTGAGAAGCAGCATCCCTGTGGTGTTTGAAGACTACCCACAAATCATTAGTTTCATTACAAAAACCACAGATTTATTCATTGTCTGGATGCTATATTGGTTAGTCAGTTCCATATTCAAAGCCATGACTACTCATTTGCTAACCTCTTCCAAGCATAAAAACAAACCCATTGAAAGTTATTTTCAGGTAGTGCGTATCATCCTATTGATACTGACTGTTGGCTCGACTTTCACCATACTTTCCGGTCAAAAACTCTTAAGTTTCTTCACTGCTATGGGAGCAGCTTCAGCCATTATGATATTAGTTTTCAAAGATACCATCTTGGGTTTTGTTGCCAGTATTCAGGTAACTACCAACGACATGGTACGCATAGGCGATTGGATTACCATGCCTAAATACAATGCAGATGGAGATGTCAAACAAATTACATTAACGACAGTAAAGGTCGTAAATTTCGATAAAACCATTTCTACCATACCTACTTATGCCTTAATTTCAGACTCCTTTCAGAATTGGAGAGGCATGACCCAAGCGGGTGGAAGGCGTATTAAGAGGGCTATTACTTTAAAACAATCTTCCTTTAAATTTGTAAGTGAAAATGATTTAGATTTCTATAAACAAATTCAGTCTTTAAGTGCATACATAGAGGAAAGGCAGAAAATCATTGATGCACATAATCAGGCAATAGACGCAGATACAACCATTATTATCAACGGAAGAAATATGACTAATATAGGCTTGTTCAGAAAATACACTGAAATGTATTTAAAGAATCATCCCGACATACATAAAGGACTGAATATCATGGTCAGACAGTTAGAACCCACTGCTAAAGGCTTGCCTTTAGAAATTTACTGTTTTACAAACACCACAATATGGGCATCTTACGAGAATATTATGGCAGATATATTTGATCACCTGACTTCAGCAACCAAATACTTTGATTTAGAAATATTTGAAGATATTAGTAATAATTTTCAACGTTAAAATATGCAAATTCAACTAAAAGATAAGAAAAACTATTTATCTTAGCGGTTTAATTCTCATATATAAAATATGATACTATTCATTATTATTTATTAAACTATTATTTATTCATTTTAAACACAAAGTATATGAAAAAACTATTTACATTTATGTTATTGAGCGTGTTTGCTTTTGCATCAAGCGCTCAGATTACTGAACTATGGAACTTCT
>CAYPYZ010000175.1:0-1920 GCA_964414805.1 uncultured Paludibacter sp. | reverse complement strand
TTGAGCGTGTTTGCTTTTGCATCAAGCGCTCAGATTACTGAACTATGGAACTTCTCAGTTGCAGCTGAAAATCAGCAAAGTTCAGGTGATTATGATAAAAACGGTATTGCTATAAGCAATGATGGTACACATCTATATCGTGGTAACAGAAATACAAATACACCAATCGGGATATTCAATGCTTCCGATGGTTCTTTTGTCAAAAATTTAACTGGTATGACAGCCACTTATGGTGGAGATGTGGCGGTGGATAGCAATGGTGCTATCTATGCAAGCAATGTAATCATTAGTGAAACAGGTGAATTGATTGTGGGAAAATGGGCGAATGAAAATGCTTCTTTTGTTAAATTTATATCAACCACAAATCATGGAGGTAGTAATGCAAATAGAATCGGTTACGGAATGGATGTGTTTGTAGATGAAAATGGAGACGGATTCTTAATCATGCATAAAAACGCCACAACAGATTTATTGTATTGGGAAATAAGCAATAATGCTGTTGTATCTGCAACACCGGCTACAGTAGTAATTACAGCATCACCTGCATTAAATACTCTATATGCACGTATCCAAATTGTGGATAAAGATCATTTTTGGTTAGACGGAACTGTAACTTTAGGTGTTTATTGTACTATTACTCGTACCGGAACCACATATAGCACACCAACTTCTATCAGTGGTGTTCGTAATAATGTAGCAGGTACAAACGTAGATGCTGGAGGAACAACAGAATTTACATTAAACGGCATTCGCTATGGAGTTTTTGCTGCAAACAACCACAGTGCAGCTGGTAGTTGGGCTACTAAACCGGGTCACTACACAGTATTACAACAACTTAATGAAACCGGTGCAAGTGTAACAGGCAGCGTAATAGCAGCAGAATTACCAACAGGCGGTATGGGTAAAACTTCAGATGCCTCTCATTTTGTAGAATCTGTAGTGCATGTTGCTGACAACTTTGCTTATATTTATTCAATGGGTGGGTTTAATGGAACGGCAGCTGCAAAAGTAGAAGCTGCAAAATTAACCACACTAAGTCCTGCAGCAGGTTCACACGAAGGTACTTCATTGGAAATTACTTTAACAGCTGGTTCTGCAGGTGCCGATTTGTACTATACAACAAACGGAACAACACCAACCAACGCTTCAACAAAATATACTGCACCATTTACTATCGGTCAAGGAACTACAACTGTAAAAGTGTTGGCTGTAAAATCAGGATTATTGTCATCAGTTACTACTGCTGTTTATACAGTAGCTCCTCCAGAAGCATCAGAAAAAACATTTACTGTAACTGTTCCAGCAGGAACTGAAAAAGTGTATGTAGTTGGTTCTTTCTCAGGAAAAAATTGGGATATTGACAATCCGTATGAACTAACCGCCACCGGAAATCCAAACGAATTTAGCGGTTCATTTGTATGTGAAGAAACTATTGAATACAAATACCTGAACGGTAAAACAGATTGGGATTACGGAGAAGCCAAATTAGATGGAGGAAACAACTTGATAATCTTGGAAGGAAAACCATTAGGAGCAGATGACCGTTCTTACAATGCTTCTGATGTGGTTAAATATTGGGTAGCATCGCCCAGCGTAAAATTAAATGTAAGTTTTGCAGAAGGTATAAATACCCCAGCTAACTTATTTGTTAAAGGCGATTGGGATACTTGGGCAGCCGGAAAAGCATTGACAAAATCGGGTGATACATACAGCCTAACTGTAAATGAAAAAACATTTGCCAATACAGAATACAAATACTACTCTAATGATCCTTCGGCAGACAACTGGGAAACAATAGGTAGCAATCGTTGGGCAATTTATCCTACAATGAATGATGAGATTACTGGATTTGATACTGAGATACCTGCTCCAACAGCGCAATTAGGTGATTTAGATCTTAAATTTAAGAAAACAGATTAT
>CAYPYZ010000174.1:0-4314 GCA_964414805.1 uncultured Paludibacter sp. | reverse complement strand
CTACTATGTAGTTTTCTTTTGAGCTTTTTAAGGCTATGGGGGTATCTTCTTTCTTGTTATTGTGCACAGAGTATACTTCAGTTCCAAATCTTGCCAGTTCTTTTATTCTGGGTTCTATTAGCACTTCTTGAAATGTTTTCTTCTTTTGTTTCCAAGTACTGGTCTTAATTTTCCTCCACACCCGATGCAGTCGTAATCCCTTCTGTCATTAACTGTTAATGTATTTATATCAATAAGAGTACCGTCATTATCCAGACTATACTTATACTGAATTTCCTGTAATTTCATGTCCAACAAATCTCTTATGTTTAACTATCAGGACATTTCTACACACTGCTTATGAGGCCGATTTTGTAAATTGTCTTACCTCGTTAAGTGATATGCCGAACACATTGAAAAAATCATCCCAGAAGGATTTTGCTTCTGCGTGTTCACTTGTTTCCCCTTGCCATTCTTTAACAAAGGCATATGAACGGTTTCTTATTTCGTTCCATGAAAGAGGCATAATTAAATTATTGGACTCTTATTAATTATTATTTTCCAAGTTCTTCAATCAACTCATCTACCATTGCAATCATTCCAGCTATGGCTTCTTCAATCTCATTAAAATGTTCCTCTTCCCTTTGCTCTTCGGGAAAATCTTTCATAACAGCCAGCCTCTTTTGTAGCTCTTTCTTTATTGCTTTCAACTCGGTTTGATATGTCCTCTGGGATTTGCCCTTACCTTTTGCTTTGTTTATTTTTTCCTGCAGTTGCCTGACTGTGAGATTTTTATTCTCAATTTCTTTGGCAAGTTTCTTCTTTTGGTCAATGTCATGTACCGTAAGTAGCTTAACTCTATGACTAACTGGCAATTTTCCATACGTATGGAAATCTGATAAATCTTTTTCGTCAACGAATAAACCCAATGCATTGTAGAGCCACGATTTTGAAGGTGCACTTGAGTCAGCGTTTTTCAACCTCTCGCAAAGCTGGTTAAATGAAATTTTCTTTTCGATAGCTGGCGTTTTCTTCCTTACCAATTCAACATCATCGTTGAAGAAAGTCTTCGCAATGTAATTTGCCGCTTCCAGCAAGGCATTCTGGTAGTGACTTAGAAATATACCCTGAATTTCTACAAAGGCAGCATTTGCCAACGCAATATCTTGTGGCGATGGTTCGTTTGTCAATTCTTTCACTTGTCCATATTTTTTTATCATTGGAGTCATGTCCATTTTATCACCTGAATGAAGTGTATTGATCATTCTCTTGCGTCTAAAGTCCAGCATATCTTTCCATTCTTCTAAGGTGAAGTTAGGTTTATTCGCATTCTTAATAATTGGATCGTTATGAATCTTTGAGTCGCGCGCAAAAGCGGCTTCTATCGCTGTCTCAAACAAAGCCTTGTCTCGAGTGGGTTTCTTGTTTTTGGGTTTTTTGTACAAGAATCTCCACTTCCCAGTTTTGTAATCCATTTTCACGCCGATGTAATTTCTTTCCATTATCAGCACCCAATTGGTTCGGTTTACGAAAAACAGCTAAACTCGTTGAGGATATTAGTTGCTGAATAATAGAACTTTTAAAGGTGGTTTGTCAAAATGTAACCCAAGGTATGGGCAGGGTGTTGAATTGGCGGAGGCGGGTCTGATAAGGGGTTTGCTGGGGCTTGGAAATCAAGCAACATACTGCTAAAACGTATTTATCATTTTACACACACTTTGTATTCTCTATCACAACGAAATCCCATAGGGCAATCTGTATCAAAACTACATTGACCCTGCAAATCCATATTTATTCCAATATTGGCATCTGGCACGTCATAAGTTTTTACTCCATATTCATCAACTGTATTCATACATACTCCGCTACTTTCTAAACGAGCTTTGACACATTTTTTACCCATACCACACTCAAAATCAGAAGAACAACCGCCAAATTCATAACTATTCCCCGATGCAGGAGATCTTGAATTAATATAAGCATTATTGGCATTAACTGCCCCCTGCATTAACCCAAGCAACAATAATCTGGCTTCTTGTTGGTCTAATTGACTTTTTATCTGTACCCATTTAGCAGCAGAATTTTTTGTGTTCGAGAAATTACGACAATGAGGACATTGAATATGCTCCAAATTGTGCAATTGATTTCCACTCAATAGAAATTGTCCTCCACAATGCTCGCAAATTCCACCTAGTTGTTGTTGATTATAACCGGGACTATTGGGATTAGTGTAATAACTTACAGGTTTGCTACAGCTAGCAAGAAAGATGCTTAACAATGTTAAAGCAAGTAACAGCAAATATGACTTTATCATATAAAATGCTCCGAAAATGTTGTTATTTAGTTCTTGGCAAATTATTTTTTAAAAGGGTTGAGGCAGTAGCCTCTAATCTAACATTATAGTAACTGAAACAAGGCCAATCAACAAAACTTCCTACAGTTACGTCTCGTTTTACTATACCAACCTGAGGATAAACCCATGCATATCCATATTCCTTATATAAACAGTTTAGACAAATACCGCCCCCTGCCTTATCCCTCTCATATGTATAATACACCTTATATGTTTCGAATTTTCCAACTTTTGTATCAACTATTTCTTTAGAAACTACAGTAAAATCAGCAATATGAGAATATAAATAGGTAGATTGATCATTCGGGTCGCTATGTGTTTTATACGAAAAACTCCATGATTTACCAACTTGCAAAGGAGAAGCCGACCAGATTACTCCATCTGGGTAACTATGATAATATCCAACAGGGTCATAGTAGACTCTAATTGTCCCATCAGCATCTTGAGCAATATCAGAAATTTGAGATGAATTGTTTATAACCAAGGTTTCCCTAATAAGAGTCGGTAGTAAATCATCTTGATAAGGAGAGATTGAGTATGATATCTCACCAGTAGTTTGGTAACTATTAAAAACATTTTTACACTGCCTTTCTTGATAGACTTCAAAGTTCCCACTAACGCTGACATCATAAGTTATAAAATCTCCAGAATTGTATTTTACAAGTATGTCATTTAGTATCAAATATGTTCCAGATAGATTATTACTTGGGGCTGAATTACATTTATTGTCATACCAATAACCTCCTGCATAATAACAATCATTCAGGTTTTCGCATAATTCAAAATTTTCAGAATTGCAATGAGGGCGAGTGCCATTAATGATAACGGGAAGGATCATGTTCCATGGAAATATATTAAATTCAGCGGTGCATTGTATGTCATTGTTCAAGTTTACCACCCCATCTTCGCAGTCAGAAATTCCTGACCATCTAGTAAAACTGGAACCGGGATCCGGAACAGCAGTTAAAGTGACAACGGTTGCATTTTTAAAAACTTCATCACAATCCGTCCCGCAGTTAATACCTTCTGGAACAGAAGTCACTTTTCCTTGTCCATTCCCTTTTTTAATAACACTTAATATCCATTTATTATTTACAACAGTATATGTATATTGTAAAAAAATAAACTCAATACCGTCCCAATAATAAAAAGAAACATAAATAGTACTGTCATTTTGAGGCAAGTTATTTACAGTAATTGTATTATCTGCCATCAACCCGCTTTCGAAAATATCTGCTTGAAGTGGTGCTGTTCCAACATCGAATAGAAAGCTTGACCAGTTTTCAACTTTATAGTCGCCAAGATCCAGTTGAAATATAACAGATGATGATGTTAATTTAGACCCAGGAATTGGTGAGGTAATTGAAGGTTTCCGTGCCCCATATCCAGGTGCTTGATAAAAATAACTAATTGATTGCCAAGCTAATCCATCCCAATAATATAATATTATGTATATGGGGGAACCATCATTTGGAAATCCTGTCAATGTAATTGATGTATCAGTCATAATATCGCTTTGGTAGGGAGCGATATTATCTGCTGCATAAAAGATAAAGTTAGTATAACCATCCGGATTCCATGAAAATGTTACGGTATCACTGGTCAGTTTTGTTGCTGGGGTGGGACTAATAATTGATGGAGCACACAAGCCAAGGTCTGAATATGAAATAAACACTAACAAGCTGAAAAGAATAGAAAATATTTTCATAAAATTCACCAACTAACAATTAATATTAAAAAAGTAACATTCATTCTAATTCCTCGTTTTATTATATGGATACGGAGGTATTGAAAGAACTGTAGCTTTTAGTCCCAGGTTCATGGCAGACTCGTGTTTCAAATGTTAAAAACACAACAAGATCATAAAGTTGTTGCAATATTCATTCCTCTGAATAAAGAAAACAATAATCTGTAATTATTACGACTTATTCCTGAATCCGTGACGGGTAATAGATCTTGGCCGATTTGTACCCGTGTTTAAA
>CAYPYZ010000173.1:0-4337 GCA_964414805.1 uncultured Paludibacter sp. | reverse complement strand
CCATTGATTGACTATTATGTAGTTGAAGCCAATATCAAAAAGCGTTTGAAAAGAGCAGAAGCAGCAAGCAATAAATCTTAAAAGATAGGAGAATTGACATGAATACAAATAGTAATACATATACTTTTATTTATGCCTCGATAATGGTTATTATCGTTGCGTTGATGCTTGCTTTGGTTTCTAATTCCTTAAAGGATATTCAGACGAAGAATATAGAATTGGACAAGAAGAAGCAAATTTTGAGTGCTTTGAACATCAAACTCGAAGATGAGGATGCAGCTGCCCTATATGATACATATATTGTGCAAGAATTGGTACTCAATGTAGCTGCAGAAACTCTTTCTGAAACTAAAGGAGATGCTTTTAATTTGGATTTTACGAAAGAATTATCCAAACAAGAATCCGAAAGACAACTACCACTTTATGTTGCTAATGTTGATGGCGAAACCAAATACATTATTCCTTTGCAGGGAGCCGGTCTATGGGGACCCATCTGGGGTTATCTTGCACTGAATGATGATAAAAGCACTGTCTATGGTACCTATTTTTCTCACGCAAGTGAAACACCGGGCTTAGGAGCTGAAATTGCCAACAAAGAATTTCAACATGAATTTATCGGTAAGAGTCTTTTCAATGAACGAGAAGAATTGGTGTCCATTGCAGTTGTAAAAGCTGGACAAAAAGCTGATCATCGTGACCAAGTAGATGGTATTTCCGGAGGAACGGTAACCAGTCATGGTGTGGAACTGATGCTGTTGAATTGTGTAACACAATACGAAGCGTATTTAAATTTAGAAGGAGGAACAGACAATGAGTAAATTAATATCTGCCAAAACGAAGTCTATATTTTTAGGTCCTTTGGCCAAAAATAATCCAATTACCGTACAGGTATTGGGTATATGTTCGGCCTTAGCTGTAACAGCCAAATTAGAACCGGCATTGGTGATGGGTATTTCTGTGACCATCATCGTAGCTTTCGGTAATGTAATTATTTCGATGATGCGTAATACCATTCCTAATCGTATACGTATCATTGTGCAATTGGTAGTAATTGCTGCTTTGGTGACTATCGTTAGTGAAATTTTGAAAGCCTTTGCTTATGATGTCAGTGTGCAGTTGTCTGTGTATATAGGTTTGATTATCACCAACTGTATCTTAATGGGGCGTTTAGAAGCTTTTGCCATGTCCAATCGTCCTTGGGAATCCTTCGTTGATGGTTTGGGTAATGGCTTTGGTTACGCTTGGATTTTAGTAGCTGTCGCCTTCTTCCGCGAATTGCTTGGCTCTGGCACTTTATTCGGATATCAGGTAGTGCCACAATTCCTTTATGATGCAGGTTACCATGATAATGGTCTGATGATATTGCCTCCCATGGCATTGATATTAGTGGCTTGTATTATATGGATACATCGTGCAAGAGATAAAGAATTGATAGAAGATTAGACTTTTTTATATCTATTTTCATGAAAATGGAGTACTAAAGTATTTAAAATAAACAATAAAAACCATAGGTTTTAAGCATATAATAATATGGAAAATATAGTCAGCATATTCGTCAAGTCGATATTCGTCGATAATATGATTTTTGCATATTTCCTCGGGATGTGTTCATATCTCGCTGTTTCGAAGAATGTAAAAACTTCCATGGGCTTAGGTATAGCCGTGATTTTTGTCTTGGGCGTTACCTTACCCGTCAACTATCTTTTAGAAAATTATGTATTGAAAGAAGGGGCTTTATCATGGATTAGTCCATCCCTTAAGACTTTAGATTTAAGTTATTTATCCTTTATACTTTTTATTGCGGTGATAGCCGCTATTACCCAATTAGTTGAAATGGTGGTGGAGAAATTTACACCCTCTTTATATGCTTCTTTGGGTATTTTCCTTCCATTAATAGCGGTGAACTGCGCTATTATGGGTGGTTCTTTGTTTATGCAACAACGTGCTTTCGTGAATATAGGTGAAGCTACCTCTTATGCATTGGGTTCAGGTGTGGGTTGGTTATTGGCTATAGTTGGTTTGGCCGCTATACGCGAAAAAATGTCCTACTCCAATGTTCCTGCTCCATTGAGAGGTTTGGGTATTGCCTTTATCATCGTTGCATTGATGGCCATGGCCTTTATGAGTTTTTCAGGTTTAAAAATTTAAGAACATTAACAGCGCAATTAGATTCAAGCTATTATGATATTATCCATTGATACGACTATGATTGTCGTGAGTCTTGTAGTTTTTTTGATTGTAATATTATTATTGGTCGTGATGCTACTTATCGCCAAGCGGTATTTAGTGGCATCCGGCGATGTAACTATCAAAATTAATGATGATAAGGAAGTGGTAGTTCCTGCGGGTGGTACGCTATTGAATACCTTGGCTACCCAGCATATATTTTTACCCTCTGCATGTGGCGGTGGTGGTACTTGCGCAGAATGCAGATGCCAAGTGTTGGATGGTGGTGGGGAGATTTTGCCTACCGAGACTGTTCACTTTTCACGTAAGCAAGTGATAGATAACTGGCGTTTGAGCTGTCAGGTAAAGATTAAAGGTGATATGCACATTCAAATGGATGAATCCATACTTGGTATTAAGAAATGGGAGTGTGAGGTTGTTTCCAATGATAATGTGGCTACCTTTATTAAAGAATTTGTTGTAAAACTACCTGAAGGTGAAAAATTAAATTTCAAACCCGGTGGATATATTCAGATTGATGTTCCTAAATACGATATTAAGTATTCAGATTTTGATATTGCTGATCGTTTTCGTGCTGATTGGGATAAGTTCAAGATGTGGGACTTAACTGTTCAGAATGATGAGGAAACCATGCGTGCCTATTCTATGGCCAACTATCCTGCTGAAGGGGATATTGTGATGTTGAATGTACGTATTGCAACCCCACCTTGGGATAGAGAAAATAATACTTGGATGAATGTAAAACCGGGCTTATGCTCTTCCTATATTTTCAATTTGAAACCGGGTGATAAAGTGATGATTTCTGGTCCTTTTGGTGAGTTTCATCCTATCTTAGATAGTAAAAATGAGATGTTGTATATAGGTGGTGGTGCAGGTATGGCGCCATTGCGTTCGCACGTATTGCACTTGCTGAATACTTTGAAAATCTCGGACAGAAAAATATCTTATTGGTATGGAGCACGCTCTAAGAATGAGATTTTCTATGAAGAAGATTTCAGAAAGTTAGAAGAAGAATTTCCTAATTTTACTTTCAATATAGCTTTAAGTGACCCGCAACCGGAGGATAATTGGACTGGTTATACAGGTTTTATCCATCAAGTGATATTGGATAATTACTTGAACGAACACGATGCTCCAGAGGATATTGAATACTATATGTGCGGTCCCGGACCTATGGCAGCTGCTGTAGAAAAAATGTTGTACAACTTAGGTGTTCCGCGTGAAATGTTGATGTTCGACGACTTCGGTTGATCAATTCTAACTACTTATTGCCTGCGTTTATTTTATTATAAACCATTTCAGCTATCCATTCTCCGTCCATAGCAGAGGAGGTGATGCCACCGGAATGTCCCGATCCTTCACCTGCCGGAAATAGTCCTTGCACTTCCGGATGCTCGCCTGTATGATGGTCACGTGGTATACGTAGGGTAGAGGAGGAGCGGGTTTCAACCCCAACCACCACTGCATCATTGCTGAGAAAGCCTTGCATTTTTCTATCAAATCTTAAGAATGCTTCGCGCAAGCGGGTATATATACCTGCGGGTAACCATTGATGTAAAGGCGAAGATATCAAACCGGGTTTGTAGGAATTTGCAGGTAAATCAATGGAAGTAATACCTTTGATGAAATCGACTAATCGCTGTGCCGGAGCAGCAATCCCATTAGCCTCGTTTTTTACGAAAGCAAGATTTTCAAGATGTTGACGGTATTTTAAACCTGCAAAAACTCCATATTGCTGAAAGTTTGTAGGAATATCTTCCGGACGAATTTCTACCACAAAACCAGCATTTGCGAAAGCAGAATCCCTTTTAGAAGAAGACATGCCATTGACTACAATCTCCTCATTGGCTGTCATGGCAGGCACTATTTCACCACCCGGGCACATACAAAAAGAATATACGCTTCTATCCTGAATGCGCTCTGTGAGATTATAAATCGCCGGTGGTAAAAGCGCATTAGGCTTTTGATTATGATATTGAATTTGATTGATCAAAGCTTGACTATGCTCAACCCTTACCCCCAACGCAAAAGCTTTGCTTTCTAAACTGATAGCTTGTTTGTCAAGTAGTTTGTAAATATCTGCTGCTGACTGTCCGGTTGCAAGTATGAGATTATCAGCATGATACTGAGTGCCATCTGCTGTAATACAG
>CAYPYZ010000172.1:0-4416 GCA_964414805.1 uncultured Paludibacter sp. | reverse complement strand
AATTGATTACTGTCCTAAATTGGCAATCATTTTTTCCAAATCGGCATCTAATACCTGTAACTGCTTTTTACAAAAATCTATCAGCTCGGTAGCTCTTTTGACTTGCATGGCTATTTCATCCATATTGATTTCCTCCGTTTGCTCCAATTGCTTTAAAATTGCCTCTAATTCAGCAAGGGCAGTGGTGTAAGTTTGAGTTTGTTTCATATTTTAGTTGTTTTATTCCTCAATGTCAATGCTTATATTCTACAAAATTGCATCAGTTCTCGTTTTACGATCCTCCATTATTCTTCCGAAAAATGTTGCAAAACTTCTCTGTAGGAATTGAATATCTTAGATTTAGAAACAAATCCTACATAGCGTTTTTGAGCATCTACCACCGGCAAATTCCAAGCGGCTGTGTCCTCAAACTGCTGCATTACATCCTCCATAGATAAGTCTTGATGCAAAATAGCCGGTGGTGAAATCATCAACTTCCTAACAGTCATACGATTGTACAACTCCGGCCTGAACATGATATTCCTTACTTCATCCAATAAAAGAACACCTATCAATACCTGATTTTCTTTATTGACGACAGGAAATAAATTCCTTTTAGAAAGGGATATAATTTTCACTAATTCTCCTAAGGTCATTTCAGGATGTAATACCTGAAAATCTTTCTCAATAACGCTATTCATCTTCATCAGCGTAAGCACAGCCTTATCTTTATTATGGGTAATCAATTCGCCGCGCTGAGCCAATCGCATGGCATACAAACTATGCTTTTCGAATATTTTGATAGTCATATAGGATACGGTGGATACGATGATCAACATCATAAACAGGCTATAACTTCCGGTCAGCTCGGCAATCAAGAAAACGCCTGTCAGTGGAGCATGCATCACACCCGACATCATGCCTGACATGCCTGCTAAAGAGAAATTCTCCAAGGATAATTGGAAGCCTAATAGATTAGTGGCCGTAGCGAATACAAAGCCTACTAAACTTCCAAGAAATAAGGAAGGCGCAAAGATTCCCCCTACCCCGCCCGCTCCATTGGTGGAAGCTGTAGCAAATATTTTAAAGAATACTATTAATGAAAGATATAAGATTAAGACCCAAGCACTATCACCTAAATGCTGGAAAAACGTTCTATCCAAAACGGATGCAGTATCGCCATTGATAAGGGATTCAATGGTATCATATCCTTCTCCATATAGGGGAGGAAAAAAGAAAATCAACACACTTAATATAATACCTCCTAAAGCTAATTTTTTCCAAGGATTGGTGATTTTTCTAAATATGCCTTCAATTTTATTCATTCCCCTTGTGAAATAAAGAGAGACTAAACCGCATACAATCCCAAGTAATACATAAAATGGAATTCTTTCTACATCAAAATTGGCATTGTCAGCAAATTTAAACATAAAGGTATGTCCGGAAACTACATAGGAAAAGGTAGTGGCAGTTACCGAAGATATCATAATAGGTATAACAGAACCCAAGGTCATATCTATCATCAGCACTTCCAAAGTAAACATCAGTCCGGCTATGGGGGCTTTAAAAATACCACTGACGGCTCCGGCTGCACCGCATCCTATCATCAACATCATAGTCCTTTGGTCCATTTTGAAAAACCGACCTAAGTTAGAACCTATGGCCGAACCGGTCAATACTATTGGAGCCTCCGCACCAACCGAACCACCAAAACCGATAGTAATGGAACTCCCAACCAAGGACGACCATACGTTATGTAATTTGATGATGCTTTTGCGTTGAGAAATGGCATGCAGAATTTTGGTTACACCATGACTGATATCATCGCGTATGATATAGCGTACAAAGAGCGATGTAAGCAAAATACCTATTACAGGAAAGACTAAATACCAGTAGTTGACGTGCAGCTGACTGAAGTTTTCAGTCAGCTGCATATGAATAAAATGAATAAAAGATTTTAAAAGATAAGCGGCAAAAGATGCGAGGATACCCACAACAAAGCTCAATATCAATATAAAATGTCTTTCGCGGATATGTTCTTCCCGCCATGCAAGTAGTTTGATATATTTGTCGTTGATATTGTTTGCCATATTAATTAAAAAGCATGGCACAAATTTACAATCTTATGCCATGCTTACAAAATAAATTTAGCGAAATCTGCTAAATCAACACAATCTGCGATAAATCAATTACAAATTTGCAAGATTCACGCAAGCTGCAAGAAACACAAATCCCCCTTCATCAATTTATCACCTTCCCTATTCTATCTCCCACTTTCACTACCAACAAACCACTTGCTGAAATCGGTAAAACATTAGCACCCGATTCAGCTATTTTACTTATTATTTTTTGTCCCATAGCATTATACACTTCCACCATTTCACCACCTTCAGCTTCAAAATGAATTTGTTTATTGAGTGCATAAATTTGAGTGTTACTATTCACTTCATTCAAGCCACTAAAACCTGTAGCTACTCCTTCTAACTTACGATAAACAGGCAGTGCATTATCAGCTATAATACGCACATAAGCTTGATGTGTACCATTTTCAGTAGGCATATATTTAACAATCACTTCTCTATCTTGAACGGAACGAGTTATAAACAATATCGATGAAGTGATTAATGAAAAATATTCAGATGCATCATCTAATGTTTCAATGAGTATACGATTACGATTGATTGCATGACCCTTTAGAAGAGGAAAGTCTTGTCCACTGACATAGATTGTTTTTTCCACAGACCCTGAATCATCCACCTCAAAGTTTAATACCTCTTCAGTAGCTGAAATGTACGGATAAATCGGCGATACACCATCTTGATAAACGGAGATATCGTCTAACATAATTCGATCTCCAACTTCTGCAACACTCGATTCATGATATTGAAATAATAAACGGGCATTCTTTTGAGGACTTTCCAAGGTGTAAGTGTATTCGCGCGTGCCTTTAACAATATCAAAAACTTGC
This sequence comes from uncultured Paludibacter sp., assembly GCA_964414805.1. Classification (GTDB taxonomy): domain Bacteria; phylum Bacteroidota; class Bacteroidia; order Bacteroidales; family Paludibacteraceae; genus Paludibacter. The sequence goes on along the minus strand of CAYPYZ010000172.1, from coordinate 1,469 downwards.
TCTCCTTTAAAAGTAAGTCCACCATCAATAGAGTATTTAACAGATAATTTAGGTGCAGTAGCAGAAGATACATCTCTGGCAATAAATTTCACCTCCTTTATTTCAGGAATATCAAAATAGGATTTTAAATAACCATAACTTAGTCCGCTGCTCAATTCATGTTTGAATAATTGAACACATAAATCTCCTCTTGGTGATAAAGTAGCTGTTGTATTACTGCTTTTCAGCCCCCATTGCAATTCATCTAACCCAATTATTCTTTCTTTTCCTTCATCTAACCCAATTATTCTTTCTTTTCCTCCATCTATCATAAGGTCTTTTTCAAAACCCTCATATGGTTCAAAGCCAGTTTTATAGATAAGTTTGTACTCCGGCTCCGGCTCCACTGCTACACCTTGTAAGAGGTGAGACTGTGAACTCGCGTCATAATAGGATAAAACAAAATTGGCATCGTAATTTCTGTAAGCATTAGGATTAAAAGTAACTGTAACATTTTCCTTGATATTAACACTTGTACCTACTGCTGCCGACACTTGCAAGATTTTCTTATCAACAGTAAAATAATGAGCATCTGCACCGGTAATTGCTATTTCAATAGCTGCTGCACCATACCTACTATATATATTATTCCCGGTAATTTCTACTGTGATTGATTGCGGTTCAAGATCATGCGTTTCAAAACTTTTCAGTAATCCTATATCATCAGTACTGATGCTAACAGATGGACTTTGCGCTACTTCAGTGAATAAGTTTATACTACTTAGCATAGTACTTTCTGAAAGTTTTGGAGACACCATGCTAAATCTTATATAAGCAGGCTCATTCAAAGCATTGGGGATAGTATAAAAGTACTCGTCCCAACCCTCACTTAATTCAAAACGTGTAAGTTCCGTAAAAGTAGTTCCATTGGTGGAATATGCTACTTTTAAAGTACTTTGGTCAACAGACTTAGCAGTAATTTGCAAAGATTTAAATTTTGGGACTGTAAATGCGGTAGTCACATTACCCGAAACTGTTGTTGGTTTTCCAGGACTACCAAGCAAAGCACCTAATTCTATATGCTGTGTATCTCCTTCTTTAACTAAACGAGCTATGTATACATTCCATTGCTCTCCACCACTTCCGAATGTAGAAACACTACCCGAATAATCATTTAGTCCACTAAAACCTTCACTTTCTGAAAAATTAGTGGATGCGTAAGTAATTTCAGCAGCAAAGGCTAGTTGCGATATACTACCAAGCAACAGCAATGCTAAAAGTAAAGTGAATTTTGCAAAAATTTTTGTTTTCATACGTTTAAATTTTATTTTTTAGTTGTCGTATAGAACTCTCGATGAACTAATTTAATCATACACATGGGTGTAATAATTGATTAAATTAGTTCATGTTCGTTTCATTTTGTTCAATATTTTATCATTACTGTCCCATTAAAATCTAAAAAAGCTCTTTGAAATATTTGAAATTTAGTT
>CAYPYZ010000171.1:0-4460 GCA_964414805.1 uncultured Paludibacter sp. | reverse complement strand
AAGCGGCATAATTTTCATGATTGACAGACCATCTATGTGGCCAGATTGAATTAACCGGTCCGTATTCAGCCTCATTATGGCCTGCATAAAAAACGAATACATTATCTATATATCCATCGTTATCGGTATCGTATAGCGTAAAGTCAACGCCGGCGTTATTGGCAGCTTGACAAGCATGGACTATCATATCAGCTGGTCGTACATCATAACCCGCAGCATCATTCTTACCATAATACTCCATCTTTTGCGGCAGCGTATAGGGACCTACCACATCAAATTGAGGATTAAACTTGCCATAACTTGAAGCTTTAAAATAATCTCGTGCAGAACCACTTGCTCCATTATCGCTATAATTTTCTTCATTCAACAAACGGGTAAATGCACCCAAAGGATTGGGTGTTGTAAAACTTAAATCGGAGAAGTTTACCAATATCACCAAAGAGCGGGGCGATCCTGTAAGAGGAAAATCTGCGACGGCTTGGCTTTTTACCTTTTGCATGATTTTTTGTGATTTTGCATAGGGTGCAAAAGGTAAATCTTCAATGCTTAGTGCCATAGACAGATATGCAGTTTCTGTAGCTGTTCTATGTTCTATATCATTAGCCTTAATACCGCTTGAAACCAAGAGATTATCAGCAGTGCGTATGGCATAGTTATAATAGTTTTGCTCATCTATATGCAAGAGATAACCATCAACAGTAGTACGCAATTTATAAAAAGCATTGCCATGTAGCTGTATAGTTAATGTAGTACCATCAGGTTGTGTAACAGTCTGAGGAAAAGGATAAGCAGGCGCTGCAAACAGGGACGAGCTAACTGCGACTAAGCGTATTATAAGATATAAATATAGTAGTCTTCGCATTGTTTTCTTTAGATTCAATAAAGTATAGATTTATAGAGTACAAATTAAAGCAAATATTATTAGAATTGAAAACCTATGAATTGTACATAAATTATTATACTTTTGTAGTACACAAATAAAACAACATCCCAAATAAAACAACATCCCAAATAAAACAATTTCCTATGAAGCAATTTTTAAAATTCACATTAGCAACCATAGTAGGCATTATCATCACTACTATACTTGGACTTGTACTATTATTAGGTATTTTCGGTGCTGTGGCCGCAGCCGGTGATTCTGAGACCAAGCTAAAACCCAATTCTATTTATCAATTGGATTTATCCGGACAATTAGTCGATCGTTCTGAAGATGACCCATTTAGCGATGTTTTAGGTGAAATCACCAAAAGCGGAAGCATGGGTGCTATTGGTTTAGATGATATTCTGAGCAATATTCAGAAAGCCAAAGACAATGCTAATATTGAAGGTATTTATTTAAAGGGCGGTATACTTTCAGGTGGTTTTGCATCCATGAAGGAAATACGTGATGCGCTTTTGGACTTCAAAACAACAGGTAAATTTATCATTGCCTATGCGGATAATTATACACAAAGCAATTATTATTTAGCATCTGTAGCTGATAAGGTATTACTAAATCCTTATGGATTAATCGATTGGAAAGGTATAGCTGCTGAATTGATGTTTTTCAAAAACACCTTGGATAAATTGGGTGTGGAAATGCAAGTAGTGAAAGTAGGTACTTTTAAATCGGCGGTAGAGCCTTATATTCAGACAGCTATGAGCAATGCCAATCGTGAGCAGGTAACAGCATACACTACTTCTATATGGAATACTTTGGTGGAGGGCGTTGCCGAAAGCAGAAATATCAGCATCTCCAACTTGAATGCCTATGCGGATGAAATGATGACTTTCCAACAAGCCGATAAATACGTGGAATATACCTTAGTGGATTCACTGGTATATGTAGATGAGGTGGATAGTATACTCAACTCATTCACGAAAGATTACCAATTGGTGAAGCATAAAAATATGTGCAAAGTGCCTAATGGACAAAAATTCAAGAAAGAAAAAATTGCGGTTATATATGCGGTAGGTGCTATAGATAATGGGACGAGTACTGATGGTATAGTTTCCGAAAAATTGGTAGAAACCATTGATAAAGCAGCTAAAAACAAAGATGTAAAAGCGGTGGTATTTCGTGTAAGTTCCCCCGGAGGAAGTGCCTACGGCTCGGAGCAAATCTGGCGCGCTTTGGGCAATTTAAAAAAGGATAAACCGCTGATAGTTTCTATGGGCGATTATGCCGCTTCCGGTGGCTATTATATCTCTTGTTTAGCAGATACGATAGTTGCACAACCTAATACCATAACAGGTTCTATAGGTATTTTTGGACTAATTCCCAATATAGGAGATTTGAATAAAAAATTAGGCTTAAGCTACGACGGGGTTAAAACTAACAAACTAAGCGATGCCCCTTCGCTGAACAGATCTTTTAAACCAGAGGAAAGAAATTTGATGCAACAATATGTAAATAATGGTTATGAGTTATTTGTACAAAGATGTGCTGATGGCAGGGGAATGAGTACAGATGCAATTAAAGCCATTGCAGAAGGTAGGGTTTGGACAGGAGAAGAAGCAATCAAAAACGGCTTAGTGGACGTTTTGGGTGGATTGGAGGATGCTATCGCCATTGCGGCAGCAAAAGCAAATTTAGAAGCATATCAAATTAGGGAATACCCTGCCAAAGAGGACTTCACTACTAAAATCATGAAAGGTTTGACTAATGACATGGAAAGCAAATGGCTGAAACTATATTTGGGCAATCATTATCAGGCATTACAGCATCTTAAAAATGTAGAACAAATGCAGGGTATCCAAACGCGCTTGCCTTATGAAATTGTATTTAGGTAAGTAAGACTGCATTGGAAACATATCAATACAGTCACTGAATTACCTATTGATTTACCTATTGATTTACTTACTTATTTCGGCAACAAGTTCTTGCATCAAAAAAGTCATAACAGGCTGCACCTTGTTGCCGATTTCTTGTACTTCTTCGTGAGAAATCTCAACTATTTTTCCGGCAACACCTAAATCCGTAATCACCGAAATACCAAAGACTTCCATGCCGGCATGGCGTGCAACTATCACTTCAGGAACCGTGCTCATGCCCACTGTATCTGCACCTGCAAGGCGGAAATAAGCATATTCGGCAGGCGTCTCGAAAGTAGGTCCGGAAGTCCCGGCATAGATACCTTCCACCAACTTAATATTATTATTGGCAGCAATTTGTTTTGCCTTTGCTATCAATCTTTTGGAGTATGCCTCACTCATATCAGGGAATCGCGGTCCTAAAGCCTCATAATTTTTACCCCTTAAAGGATGTTCTGGGAAAAAATTGATATGATCCGTAATAAGCATCAAATCACCAATTTCAAAATCGGGATGCATACCGCCTGAAGCATTGGAAATCAACAAAGTATCTATGCCCAAGGCTTTCATTACCCTTACGGGAAAAGTGACTTCTTGCATGCTATACCCTTCATAATAATGAAACCTACCTTGCATCACCATCACATCAACCTCTGCCAATTGACCAAAAATCAGCTTGCCGCTATGCCCTTCTACCGTTGAAAGCGGGAAATTTGGGATGTTTTCATAGTTTATCTCATGTTTTTGCGTAAGTTGTGAAACCAAATTACCTAAACCTGTCCCTAAAATAATCCCTATTTTAGCAGTGCAAGCATTAATACTTTGTAGATAATCGGCGGCTTCTTGAATCTTCTGTAACATAATCTGTAATTAATTTGATAAAGGCAGTTTCTTTATTATTTAAAATATTGACTCTGATAGGCAAGGTAAATAAGTGATACATAAGGGAGTTAGGAACAAAAGGATTGTTCAATAATCTGACAGCATCTTTCTCCGTCATCAATATCAACTTGTTTTTGTTTGGCAGCTCATAAAAAGTTTTTTCAATCAATTTAATATCCTTTTGATTGAATTGATGGTGGTCGGGGAAGGATAAATGCACGATATCATCGGTATATTGTTCCAAATGCTCAATAATCATCATAGGAGAAACTATTCCGGTCACTAATAATACAGAAGCTTTGGTTTGTTGAATATCCTCAAAACGCCAAAAATTTTCTGCATAATTGATGAAAACGGGCATGGGTTCATCATACACATAATTTGAAAAGAAAACCGGATGATACATCGAGGGCTTTACTTCTTGCTCCACTACCCGCATATCTATGGGACGAATATCTTTGGGGCATTTGGTAACTACAATGATATCAGCACGTTTCGCTTGCCTTTTTGACTCTCGCAATCTGCCTCCCGGCATCAAGCAATCTCTCGTAAACAACTTATTATAATCGGTCAGTAAAACAGATAATCCAGGTTTTACGCGTCTATGCTGAAAAGCATCATCCAAAATTATAGCATCTAAATTAGGATACAGCTTGAGCAATGCATCAATCCCTACGTTTCTATTTTCAGAAACAGCTACAGGAATACTATTGAATTTCGTATAAATCTGCAAAGGCTCATCCCCTACATCCAAAGCGCTTTTTTCTTTGCCAGCGATCACA
>CAYPYZ010000170.1:0-4499 GCA_964414805.1 uncultured Paludibacter sp. | reverse complement strand
TCTATAATGGTTAATTCATTATTGAAATGATTGATAGCAATGATATATTTAAATAATACATAATGTAAACCAGGTATGGACCCGGGTACGGTTTCTTGAGCTTTTAAACGAATATCAGCAAAATATTGAACCGATTCATAGGAAGTATACCCTAACAAACCATTGATTAAACCTTTTTCCTGCAAAGAAGGTTGGAGTTCGAAGGATTTCAAAAAGGCATCAAATCGATTGGCGACCGTCATCTTATCAGTTACTCTTGTCTCTATTGTCCGACCATCAGGATATTCCTCTTTGATTACAAAACGATTGACCGAAATGCCACCCATAGGTGCAAAACCTATATATGAAAAACTATTCTCAGTTCCATGATAGTCCGAACTTTCCAATAAAACAGAATTGGTATATAAGTCCCTTATTTTTAAATAAATACCTACCGGAGTTTGCATATCGGCAAGGATTTTTTTTGTTTTAACCTGTAATTTCATAGCTATGTCTGACTAATTATTATTGATTTTAAAATACCACTTATACAGTTTTAAAGTGCTTTACATAGGTCTCCATATCTTTATCGCCTCTCCCTGAAACAGTTAATACAACAACATCATCCTTTTGAAAGTTGGATTGTTCTTTTTTCAATACTGCCAAGGCATGTGCAGATTCTATTGCCGGAATAATTCCCTCAATTTTTGTTAGCTCAAAAGCTGCTTCCAAAGCTTCATCATCCGTGATTGCATACACCTTGCTACGTCCTATTGTTGCCAAATGCGCCTGTGCCGGTCCCACACCCGGATAATCCAAACCCGCTGAAATAGAGTAGGGTTCTATAATTTGCCCATCTTCATCCTGCATAAGTAAAGTCTTGAAACCATGTATAATCCCTACAGAACCAACATGTATCGTAGCTGCTGTCTGACCCGTATCTATGCCAAGTCCTCCCGCTTCAGCAGCAATAATCTTAACTTTATCGTTATTTAAATAATGATAATAAGTACCCATGGCATTACTTCCTCCTCCAACACAGGCAATTAGATAATCGGGATAATTACGGTCTATATGTTCTTCTAATTGACTTTGAATTTCTTCTGAAATAATGGATTGAAAATAGGAAACTATGGCAGGATATGGGTGGGGACCAACGGTTGAACCAATGATATAAAATGACTCAGGATTTGAACACCAATAACGAATGGCTTCATTGGTGGCATCTTTTAAGGTCATACTACCACTTGTGACAGGCATAACAATTGCACCTAACATGCTCATTTTCTGTACGTTTAAAAATTGACGTTCTACATCGGTTTTGCCCATAAACACTAAACATTCCAAGCCCATCAAGGCACATACGGTAGCTGTAGCAACACCATGTTGTCCGGCGCCGGTTTCTGCTATAATGCGCTTTTTACCCATGCGTTTGGCTAATAATATCTGTCCTAAAGCATTATTAATCTTGTGTGAACCGGTATGGTTTAAATCTTCCCTTTTTAGAAATATCTTTGCACCATATTGCTCTGAAAGCCTTTTGGCATAATATAATGGTGAAGGTCGACCTGCATAATGTTTGAGCAAATCCATATACTCTTTTTTGAATTGAACGTCTTGCACAGCATCGTAAAAAGCAGCTTTCAAACGCTCGACAGAGGCATGTAAAATTTCTGGAATATAGGCTCCACCAAATTGACCGTAAAAACCGTTATTATCAGGATTATTCATACTTTTTGATTGAAAATTTTCTATTGTTTTAAAATAATTAAATTACAAAAAAGGCTTATCGTGAGATCCGATAAGCCTTTCAAATATATTAAATAGACTCAATGCAAAGAATGGATGCTCACGAATAAATGTTCCGTAAGCGCCACCAAAATAGCATATTTGTTCTAAAAAGTTTCATTTCGAAATTAAATAGGCTGCAAAAATAAGAATTTATTTTTAAATATGAAAATATAATTGTAATTTATAATTAAAATATTGTTGCATTGATTATAACTGAGTGGAGTCAACTTGTGACCAAATAATGTAAATAGGTCAATGTTTCCGTATTTTATTGTATTTTTGCAAGGTACAAGTTTTTAGAATTTATGGATATTGTATTAAAATATTTTCCTCATCTTACAACTAAGCAAATAGAGCAATTCCAAGCTTTATACGGACTCTATTCCGATTGGAATACTAAAATCAATGTGATTTCTCGAAAGGATATTGAAAACCTCTATCTGCATCATGTATTACATTCATTATCAATCTCTAAGCTGGTTAACTTTAAAGTTGATTCTAAAGTTTTGGATGTAGGTACAGGGGGTGGTTTTCCGGGTATTCCTTTGGCTATACTTTTTCCGGATACTGAGTTTGTCTTAATTGATTCTATTGCTAAAAAAATAAGGGTAGGGGAGGAAGTTTCAAAAGCTATCGGACTGAAAAACACTGTATTAAAACATCTAAGAATACAGGAAGAAAAAGGAAAATATGATTTTGTGGTGAGTAGAGCGGTTATGCAATTGCCGGAATTGGAAAAATTAGTCAGGAAAAACATTGCTTTCGAGCAAAGAAATGCCATTCCAAATGGATTAATAACCTTGAAGGGTGGGGAGGTACAAGCTGAAATACAGCCGTTTAAGAATATAGTCTATATCACTGATATTGCAGACTATTTTGAGGAAGTCTATTTTGAAACGAAGAAAATAGTGTATATACCTATGAAAGGGGAGAAAAAGACTGGAAAAAAATAAGTACTTTTGTTGAAAATTAAGATAAACAATATGTATAGAACAAATAATTGTGGAGAATTGCGCATTGAAGATGCGGGGAAAAATGTGAAACTTTCTGGTTGGATTCAAAGAATCAGGAAAATGGGTGGTATGACTTTTATCGATTTGCGTGATCGCTATGGTATTACGCAATTGGTTTTTAATCAGGAAGTTGATACAGATTTATGCGAAATTGCCAATCATCTTGGAAGAGAATATGTCATACAAATAGAGGGTAGGGTGTCGGAACGAAGTAGTAAAAACAAACATATCCCAACTGGTGATATTGAAATTCTTGTAGATAAGTTAGTCGTTCTAAATCAATCGATTACACCGCCTTTTACCATAGAAGAAAACACAGATGGTGGGGATGATTTACGTATGAAATATCGTTATTTGGATTTAAGACGAGACAATGTAAGGGATAATTTGGTATTGCGACATAAAATTGCTTTTGAAACGCGTAATTACTTGAATCAATTGGATTTTTTGGAAGTAGAAACGCCGGTCTTAATTGGCTCTACGCCTGAAGGAGCAAGGGATTTCGTTGTGCCTTCTCGTATGAATCCGGGTCAGTTTTATGCTCTACCACAGTCGCCACAGTTATTCAAACAGCTATTGATGGTTTCTGGTTTTGATAAGTATTTCCAAATTGCTAAATGCTTTAGGGATGAGGATTTGCGCGCAGATAGACAGCCGGAGTTTACTCAAATAGACTGTGAAATGTCGTTTGTAGAACAAAAGGATATCTTACAGACTTTTGAAGGTCTTATTAAGTATCTGTTTAAGACTATCAAAGGTATTGATATACAGGAGGATTTTCCAAAAATAACCTATGCGGATGCCATGCAATATTATGGCTCTGATAAGCCTGATATTCGTTTTGATATGCGCTTTGTAGAGCTAAAAGAGGCTGTTTCCGGTAAAGATTTTATCGTATTTGATAGTGCGGAATATGTTGGTGGTATATGTGCTAAGGATTGTGCAAGTTATACCCGCAAGCAATTAGATGAATTAACCGATTTCGTAAAGCGTCCGCAAATAGGGGCTAAGGGTTTGGTATATATTCGTTGTGATGAGGATAGCTCATTCCGTTCTTCAGTAGATAAATTCTATAATCAAGAGGATTTAAAACGTATTGCAGACCTATTTAAGGCAGAACCGGGTGATTTAATCTTGGTATTGGCAGGGGAGAAAGTACATACCCAAAAAGCTTTAAACGAATTGCGTCTCTTAATGGGCTCTAAATTGGGTCTTCGCAAAACTAATGATTATAAACCGCTGTGGGTCATCGATTTTCCATTGTTTGAATGGGATGAAGATACGCAACGCTATTATGCCATGCACCATCCTTTTACCTCTCCAAAAACGGAGGATATCCCGCTATTAGACAGCGATACAGGTGCTGTACGTGCCAATGCTTATGATTTAGTTATCAACGGTGTGGAATTGGGTGGGGGATCTATTAGAATCCATGATAGTAAATTGCAACATAAGATGTTTGAGTTGCTCGGATTTACACCTGAACAAGCTAAGGCTCAGTTTGGTTTCTTAATGGAAGCTTTTCAATATGGTGCGCCGCCGCATGGAGGAATTGCATTTGGTTTAGACCGCATGGTCTCCTTATTTGCAGAATTAGATTCTATCCGAGATTGTATTGCTTTTCCAAAAAATAATGCTGGACGGGATGTGATGATTAATGCACCATCTGCTATTGCTGAAGAGCAATTAAAGGAATTGGAGATTAAGTTGTTGTAA
>CAYPYZ010000169.1:0-4550 GCA_964414805.1 uncultured Paludibacter sp. | reverse complement strand
CGATGATTATTACCAGGAATGGTTTGACAATATTGACGATGGCTGGATTGTTTGCCTGAATTTCAGAGACCACGTCGTGAATGAATTTGTGGAAGGACATTTGGATTATTACCTGGGATTTGGTGGTAAATTCGATGAATTTAATTGGAGAGCTTTAGAACCCGATGAATTATTCAAATCCATCAATGCATTAATGATGAGACGCCTAACACCATAAAAATAAATGATAAAGGCGGTAAGTATAGAGATTTTTGGACGTGTGCAGGGTGTTGGTTTCCGTTATTATGCTCAAAAAAAAGCACGGGAATTACAGCTCAACGGATTTGTAAAAAACACACCCGGCGGCAGCGTTATTATTGAAGCAGAAGGTGATGAAGCCGCTCTTGATGAGTTTATATTATGGTGTCATAAAGGCCCTTCGTGGGCACGTGTGCAAGAGGTGAAATATAATCCAATGCCACCGTATAATTATACAAAATTTGAAATCCGGTAATTAAAGATTTACAAATTACTTTCTATCCAATTCAATGGGATTGTTGCGTCGCTGCATAGTTTTGGCAACTTTCTGTTGTACTTCGTTATTTAATCCCGCTGATTTTGCTTGGGTAATTATATTATCGCGCATATTATCCTTCGCTTTAAAATATTCTTTTTTTGTACTCTCAATATAATCAAGTTCCGGGAATCCGATAAAAAGCTTATAACCAGGCCTATGAATAGATTTCAACTCGAACACATAATGCTGATTTGTATCGTAAACCTTCACAATTAGTCCGGGTAAACCATTGAATTTATAGGGGCCATCATTAAACGGTATCTCTGTACTAAACCAAACAACCCACTTTCGGCCTCCAAATTCAGTTGTAGCTTTTTGGGCTTTATAGCCTGAAATAATTGCAGTCTCATTGAGCAATTCCCATTTGAATAAAGCTAGATCCTCCTCAAATTTGAACATACCACCTCCCAAAACATTATCAATAAAAGTTTGCTTGCCTTTGGGATAGTTCTTAAAAATTTCATATTTAAAACGCACAATAGGTAAAGGATTTCCTCTGTCAGATGCTATTCTTTGAAAATCTTCTTGTGAAGTTGCCGTGCGCGCCATGCTATCGCCTATAAAATAATTATTGCTAACAAATCTGCTTATCGTAGAGCCAATAAAAAGCAGCATATCCTCTTGTCGTCTAGCATTTTGATACGTTGAATCTTCTTGAAACCCCAATGAATAGGTCACGATATGCTCAACCAATTCAATGTTTTTTTTAGGAAAATGAAATACGGTTTGCCCATATAAGGGTGAAAATACTATAGCTAAAAACAGTATAACTAAATTTCTTACGATTGCCATTATTTTCTATTGTTAAACATCTTACTTAGCCTGCATTATTTGATTTAAAATACAATATTAATGAAATATTTTGTTTTACATCTTTAAATTCAAAAAATAATCTAAAGGCATTGCAATTGAAAAGTACGAGCGAAAAATGTGCAAATCAGAAAGACGATATTAAATCAGATTTGAAGTATTTCTATCTAACTTAAACTATTCATTAACTTTTATTAAACTAAAAAATTACATTTCAAAAGGATTCCTATGCCGCAGCTTAGGCATTCGGAATGACATGATAATCATAGTTATATGAAGGGCTTTGGGCACTTATTTGCACCCGGATAAATCCGGGCCTTATACAAAAGCCCTAATTATTAGTTTTCATTTTTAGTGTGATTTCTCCTATATTGTAGGCATATATGGAAGCGGGAAGAAAAGTAAATCTCAATCCGTGTGTTTCTTTTGATCCTATTTGGTCAATAGAAGTAACAAGGGCAGATTTTAATTTATTTGCATCACAAAATTTGATTAAACTCCTCAATTCTTGAGGTTTATCAAAATAGCGGTTACTCCATTTTATTTCTACTCCCCAAACGGGTTTATAATTTTTATCATTGACTAATACAAGATCTACCTCACCTTCGTTTCTCCCGTCTTTCCATCTAGCGTAAGTTAAATCTAATTGCTCGCGGTGCATCCATTGCGAGAGAATTGCGGTTTCCACCATATTACCCATTTCCTGGTCTGTTTCACTTATCGGAGAAAATAGGGCAGTGCGCAGTGATGGGTTGGTAAGATACACCTTGAAGCTTGTTATTCTTTTTAATCTTTTTGCATTGATACCAACCTTATTTAACACCTTGATTAAGAAAGCCGCTTCTAAATAATCCAGGTATTTTTTTAGCGTATCCTTTTGAATACCACTTTCCCTAGACATTGTTTCATAAGAAAATTCATTACCAGTATTATAGGCTATATAGGTAAAAAACCTATTTAACTCTTGAACGTCTTTGATACCATACAAGCTTGGCAAGTCGCGCAGTAAAACCTTGTCCACAATATCGCTTTTTACATACCTGCCCATATCGCCTTGTATTTTTTCAGACAAGACAACTTCTGGGTATCCTCCGAAATTTAAATAATGGATAAATTCTTTGTTTAATGCTTTTGAATCATGCGTTAAGCAATAGTTTATATGCCTATCTCCAAATTGAATATTACCGTCAAAAATCAAATGATCTAATTTTTTCAAATGGATGTATTCTTGAAATGTTAACGGAGGCAACAAGAAATCAGTAAATCTTCCCGCTCCGCTTTCCGTACTATGCAATTTTAGGGCCGCGGCTGCCGATCCAGAAACAATGAATTTAGTGTCAGGATAGGTGTCAACCAAAACTTTTAAGTGTCTTTCCCAATCTTTTAAGTATTGTATTTCATCAAAAAACACATAACATCCATTGAGATTTTCAAGGTTTAAAGCTTTTTTGCATAGCGTTAAAACATCCTCCAAACTTAAGTTGACATAAATTGGGTTGTCAATTCCTATATAGAATAGTTTATGGGGATTTGTTCCTTCTTTCAGCAAATTTTCAATGCAATGAAACAACATTACTGTTTTGCCAACCCTTCTGGGACCCATCAAAACTAAAGCTCTATTAATACTCCTTTCAATTACGAAGGGGTAAAAGAGGTCAAAATACAAGCGCTTAGACATTGAGCTATAGGCTTTTGGAATGACTTTGGTGATCCACCATGGGTTTTCATAACGAAGCCGTTCAATTATCTTCTCTGTCGGAATAAGGTTTAGCATAGCTGTGTTTTTGCTTAATTGTGCAAATATATACAAAATAAACAGATTTAAAACTATCTATTTATGTATAAAATGTATATTTAGAAATATTACCGATAGTAGAAACTATTAATTTGACAATTAAAGCTTTTAGGTAGGGCGTATTAAAAAAACTCATATCATTTAATCAGCGCTTGCTATAAAACTATTAAGTCACTTAATGTCAATATAATAAGGGTTGTTTTTTAACACACCCCATTTACAACTTCAACGCCCTGATAACATGCCTTTTGCCGGGAGGCCCCGGAAGCCGTTGAACTGTAAATCCTGCCGATCTCAAAGCGTTTTTTACAGAGCCACGTGCGCTGTAAGTCACCAAAACTCCACCGCTTTTCAGGCTGCGAAAAAGTCTTGAAAAGATTTCCTCCGTCCAAAGTTCCGGCTGCACATTCGGGCTAAAAGCATCAAAAAATACCACATCAAAACTGGAAGCTTCGCCTATAAATGCGCCTAAGTCTTGCCGGATTTTTGTGAGCTGAAAATATTCATTGAGCTGCACCGGCTTTCCCCATTCCGTTAGGTGTAAAACCATGAATTCTTGTTTATCAAGCTGCTTTTCAGCACTTTCAGCATAATTGAGTTTTTCGGCCAGCGTAATATCCAGCGGAAAAGCCTCCAAAGCAGTGTAATCAATTTGCTGTTTCCATGCTGTGGCTTTCAATAGACTTAGCCACGCATTTAGGCCTGTTCCAAAGCCAATTTCGAGCACAGCAATTTTTTGTGAGCCGTTTTTGGTTTTAAAAAATTCCAAGCCGTTGCTGATAAATACCAGCCGCGACTCAGTGATAGCACCATTGACAGAATGAAATGTTTCCCCCGTCCTACCGTCAGAAATGCTTTGGCTTCCATCGGCTGTTGTTACGAGTTCCCTATTTGTAATGTTTTGATTTTCTGTGGTTTTCATTCTTTGATCAGTGCTATTACATGAAGCTCATTTCCGGCAGCTAATCCGCCCAAATTGCCACTATTGGTAAAATGCACAAAGTAACGGTCGATATAATAAACCCGATCCATAATTTCAGGTGAAGTAGCCATGCCTTTGATTTCCGTGCCAAGCGCCATAATTCTACGCTCTGAGGTACTTGATGACCAGCTGATTATCTTTTTTTTATTTCGCAGATAAATAAGCTCATTTTGGGAAGCAGCGGGCGGAATAAACTCAAAATCAGAGATGGTTGATTTCAGTTCAATTAGGTCTGTTTCAGCATCAAAACTAAAAATCTGTGTAGATCCAGTTTCGTTTGAAGCCATAAAAAAAACACCACTGCTGTCAGAAGCCGGTAGCATATCCCTGGCTTCAATGGGTAATTCAATCCGTTTAAACAGCACACCACTTGCCCTATAAAAGAGCATCAACCAGTGTTTCCCGCT
>CAYPYZ010000168.1:0-4606 GCA_964414805.1 uncultured Paludibacter sp. | reverse complement strand
GAATATCTTATACTATCTCTTTTGTACATCAGTATTTAATATAGATCCACACATATGCTTATACAAATGCTCTCTTTTCATTTCACCTGTGACGTATTGCTCCATCATCAGGCTTGCCATAGGAGCTGCCCAAGTAGCACCAAAACCCGCATTCTCAACCACCACTGCTATCGCAATAACGGGATTTTCACGGGGTGCAAAACCAACAAATAAGGAGTGGTCTTTACCAAAATTATTCTGTACAGTACCTGTTTTACCACACATCACTACTTCCGGAATTTTAAAATACCTACCCGTACCATATTCAAATACCCGCCACATCCCTTCTTTCACAATGGGGAAATAGGTAGAATCCACATCCGTAATATGCTTTTCAAATGTATCAGTATCGGTCTTACTTAAATGTGGTGTAATATAATAACCATCATTGGCTATCAAAGCCATCACATTCGCAAGTTGCAAGGGCGTTGCCAAAACCTCCCCTTGTCCTATAGACAATGAACGAATAGTCAGTGCCCGCCAACCCGTCTCACCAAAATACCTATTGAAGTATTTGTCGGTAGGTAAATTACCTGCCATCTGTTTAAACACATCACTATCTTCAAACCTATGCCCTAAACCAAAACTATGCATGGCATGTTTCCAAGCTTCATAATTAGCTTTGAAATTTTCATTTTTATCACCATAACCATCCTTTTCCAAAGTAGCCCTGAAGGCATGCCAAAAATAAGGATTGCAGCTTTGCTCAATGGCATTGAGCAAGCTTACCGGCGAACCATGATGATGTGTACAACGAATGGGCTTAGAATCCTGACCGCTACAGGGAAAATAAGTATACTGGCTGATACCTCCAAGTTGCTGACAAACCAATGCCTGCATAGGTTTAAATGTAGATCCCGGAGAGTATTGTGCCAAAGTAGCACGATTTAATAAAGGCTTAGTAGGATCACTAACTAATGCAGCATAGGATTTCGAACGTGCTCTACCAACAAGGACAGCAGGATTATAAGCAGGATTTGTAACCATAGCCAAAATCTCTCCCGTAGAAGGTTCAATAGCCACCATACTACCTATTTTACCATTCAATAATTCTTCGCCCAATTGCTGCAACTGAATATCTATAGTCAACACCAAATCCTTACCCGCAACCGGCAAAATATCTGCTTCACCATTTTTATATTTACCTTGAATACGACCACGCGAATCTCTAAGCAATATCTCAACACCCTTCTCCCCTCTTAATTGCTTTTCATAAGTATATTCTACCCCATCCCTGCCGGAATAATCGCCCATGGCATAATAGGAATCATTTTCTAAGTCCTTTTGGGAAACCTCACCAATACTACCAAAAACATGAGCTGCATACGGATAAGTATATTCACGCAAGGTGCGATTTTGTATATAAAAACCGGGAAATTTAAAGATGCTTTGCTGAATATTCGCTATATCTTCCGCATATAATTGCGTCATAAATAACTGAGGCGTATAGGTAGAATATGCAGGATTTTTACGCCTATCCTTGATAGCTTCCATGCGTTCCTCAAAATCGACTTTCGTAATATTCAGCATATTGCAAAAATCCAAGGTATCCAAATTCCTTATCTCACGCGGAATCATCGCTATATCATAAGCCGGTCTGTTGTACACCAACAACTTATTATTTCTATCGTAAATCAATCCACGCGTAGGATAAATAGTCTTTTTCAATAAAGCGTTGCTCTCCGCACCTATCTTATATTTGGTTTCTATTATCTGTAAAGAGAAAAGTCGAAGTATATAAACCAATATCACTACAGAAAAAACTCCTGCAATCACCCATCTACGATTATGGAATGAATCATTACGCATATCAATCTCTTTTAAAAGAAATAATTCCTAAAAGGATAATGGCGGTAATCAAACTATTTAATAAAATCCTTAGCAAGGTAAATCCAAAATTTGTAAAACTAAACACCTCAAGCATATAAAAACTTGCATGATGGATCAATACCAAACTAAGCATATACTTGATATAACCAAATACTCCAAAACTTGCAAAGGAAGGAATGGGATTCGTGTCTTCCTCAATATTCGTAAACAGCGAGATAGCTACCGGTCGTAAATAGGCTATCAAGACAGTGGAAAAAGCATGTATGCCATATGTATTGGCAAAAATATCTATGGTCAGTCCTAATACAAAAGCTAAGATCAATACTAAATGCCGAGAAAAACGTGCAGGTAAAATTAAGATGAAAAATATATAAATATAGGGATTAATATAACCCAAGAAGTTGATATTGTTGAGTATCAGCACCTGAACTAATACCAATACCAAAAATCTCAATATATATTTCAGGATTTCTCTCATTTGGTCATACTATTTTCTACGGCTGTACGCTCTTGATAATTGATGTAATCAATCACTTTCACATGAGAAAGTGTTCTAAAATTCACAGCTAATTTCACCTTGATATTAAAATAAGCATCGCTTTTCTTAATGTCGAAATTATCAACCGTACCGATCATTATCCCTTCCGGAAAAGACAAGGTATAACCGGTGGTGATGATGGAATCGCCGGCAGTAAAATTCACATGTCTGGCAATATCATTGAATTTAGCATAACGATAATCACGTCCGTCCCAATTCACAAAACCAAAATATTGATTGCTTGCAAACTTACCATTGATATGGATATTAGCATTCAGCACAGGGATTACAACTGCATAATTCTCTGACACTTTCGCAATAACACCAACCACACCATCTTGGTTAACCACCCCCATATCAGGCCTGATACCATCTTTCGAGCCTTTATTCAAGGTAATATAATTCAATTGTTTGTTAGTAGAATTATTAATCACTTTCGCAGAGATATAGCGAAGTTCAGGTTTATTAGTAGAAGGTATTAAAGTCTTTCCAACAGATAAATAATTCTCCAAAGCAGCTATTTGTGTCTCCGTTTCCAGCAATCTATTTTGCAAAATCAAATTTTCGCGTGCTAAATCTTCATTGCTTTTTTTCAAACGGAAGTATTCATTCACGGAATTATTGATATTGTACAAAGAAGCAACGACGGTATTTCCGGAAGAAAAGAAAACGCTTTGCTGATAGCCGTCATTATTAACAATCAGGCTAAAAGATATTATTTCCAAAACAACAAATAATATCAGGACACTATATGTAGCCAAAAAGGCAAAGAGTTTCTTCATTTATTAAATTCTTGCCTGCGTTTAAGTATAAAAAACAGATACCTTAACGTATCAAGAAGCTAAATTTATCCACATTTTTCAATGCTATACCTGTACCTCTTGCAACTGCTCTTAGTGGGTCTTCCGCAACGTGGAATTTGATATTCAATTTATCTGTAAGCCTTTGTGACAAACCCCGCAAGAGTGCACCACCTCCCGCAAGATAAATACCTCTTTCCACTATGTCAGAATAGAGTTCCGGTGGTGTTTGCTCCAAAGCACTTAAAATAGCCGCTTCAATTTTCGAAATAGTTTTCTCTAAACAATGGGCAATTTCTTGATAAGAAACAGGTACTTCCATAGGTAAAGCTGTCATTCTGTTCGGACCACGAACAATGAAATCTTCAGGCGGATCTTCCAAGTCTGTCAAAGCCGAACCAACCTTAATTTTAATAGCTTCTGCTGTTCTTTCTCCAACTTTCAAATTATGCATTCTACCCATATATTCCACAATATCAGCAGTGAAATCATCGCCGGCAATACGTATGGATTTATTGGAAACTATACCTCCTAACGAAATTACAGCAATTTCAGTACTGCCACCGCCTATATCCACTATCATGCAACCGGATGGGGATTGTACGTCTATGCCTATACCCACAGCAGCAGCCATAGGTTCGAAAATCATATAAACTTCTCTGCCACCTGCATGTTCAGCTGAGTCGCGCACCGCCCTAATCTCAACCTCCGTGCTTCCTGAAGGAATGCTGATGACCATTTTCAAAGATGGGGTAAACAGGAAATTTTTGGTAGGTATCATTTTGATAATGCTGCGTATCAACAGTTCAGCAGCATGGAAATCGGCTATCACGCCATCTCTTAGCGGGCGGACTGTACGGATATCCTCGTTTTCCTTACCCTGCATCAAGCGTGCTTCTTCACCAAAAGCTATCAATTTATCTGTACGCCTGTCAAGTGCCACCACCGAAGGCTGATCTACTACTATTTTATCGTTGTAAATAATTAAGGTATTCGCCGTGCCTAAGTCAACGGCTATCTCTTGGGTGAATGAAAATAATCCCATATATCTTGCTGTTTTTAATGTTTAAAATGTCTGAATCCTGTTGTCACCATAGCAACGCCTCTCTCATCGCAAGCGTCGATTGAATCTTGATCTTTGATAGAACCTCCCGGTTGGATAACAGCTGTGATACCCGCTTCAGCAGCAATAGTCACTGTATCCGGAAAGGGAAAAAATGCATCTGAAGCCATCACTGCTCCTTCTAAATCCAACTCAAAAGCACCGGCTTTCTCCACTGCTTGCCGCAATGCATCCACGCGGGAAGTCTGCCCCACACCACTGGCACACATTTGATTGTTCTTAGCCAGCACGATAGCATTGGATTTGGTATGTTTCACAATTTTATTGGCAAATAAT
>CAYPYZ010000167.1:2856-4620 GCA_964414805.1 uncultured Paludibacter sp. | reverse complement strand
CCACCGGCACCTGCAACAATTTTCAGGACAGCACCCATCTGATCTTCCTCTTTAGAAAGCATATTTTTCATTTCCAAAGCTTCCACCAAATGCAAAGCAGTAGCATAAGCTTGATCCAATTCCTCTTCAGTCATCAGCTCCTCTTTATAAAAATCAAAGGCTATTTGAAGCTCTTCGATAGATTTATGTACTTCATCATAACCTTCTATCCAGTCGCGTAAGTTCTTGATTTTACGCATTTGTACTTCAGCTGCTTTAGCATCATCCCAAAAATTGGGAGCTTGCGTAATTAGCTCTTCTTCCTTGATTTGTTGCTGCTTTCCTTCAATGTCAAAGAAACCTCCTCAGCGCATCTCGGCGCTCCAACAAATCTTTTAGTTGGTCTTGTGTAATCATATTATATCCAATAAAATAAAATTCTAAATAAAAGTATGCTTTTTTTAGGCATAAACCATGGATAAATCTAAACAATAAAACGATGCAATCTATCCATATTTTAAAGTTCCTTTCGTAAACGAGAAACGGGTATATTCAATTGTTCGCGGTATTTGGCAATCGTTCTACGCGCAATATTATAGCCTTTAGTCTTTAATAAAGCTGCCAAAGCCTCATCATTCAAAGGTTTGGATTTATCCTCATTATCAATACATTCCTGCAATATCTTTTTGATTTCGCGGGTCGATACCTCTTCGCCTGATGCGGTAGTCATAGATTCTGAAAAGAAGTATTTGATAGGATATACGCCAAATTCTGTTTGTACATACTTGCTATTGCTTACCCTTGAAATAGTGGAAATATCATAACCGGTAATTTCCGCTATATCTTTCAAAATCATAGGTTTCAAAAACATTTCATCACCTTCTAAGAAAAACTCATATTGATAATCCACTATAGCCTGCATGGTGGTCAATAAAGTCTCCTGCCTTTGCTTGATTGCATCGATAAACCAACGCGCTGCATCAACTTTTTGTTTGGCAAAAATTACCGCATCTTTCAGTTGCTTATCGAGTTTTTTACTTTCTTGATAGGTCTTAAACAGCTCATTATAAGTACGATTCACCCTAATATCGGGGATATTGCTATTGTTTAAATGCACTATCAATGCATCCTCATCTCTTTCCAATACAAAATCCGGCACCACTATGCCCATAGTTCTTTCAATCACATCACCACCCCAAGCATTGCCGGGTTTGGGATTCAGACGAACTATTTCAGCAATGGCCTCTTTAAGAAGCTCTTCATCAATATCCAAAGCCTTTTGGATTTTATCATAATGCTTTTTTGAAAACTCCTCAAACCTTTCCTTGATGATTTTAGTAGCTATTTCAATGATGTGATTAGGTTCTTTCCGCTCTAATTGCAGTTTTAAACACTCTTGCAAATCCATGGCAGCAATGCCCGGAGGATCAAAGCTTTGCACTATGCTAACGATTTTTGCAAGCTCCTCTTCATTGGTTTCAAGACCGGCATAAAAGAGGATATCATCTGTCATGGACTCTACGGAGCGACTCAAATAGCCATCATCTTCAATATTCCCAATCACATATTCGCCTATCAAACGCTCGTGTTCGGTTAGTTTTTGCCAACCTAATTGTTCCCTTAAATAATCATGAAAAGTTTTACCGATAGAAAAAGGAATCTCCTCCCTTTTATCATCTTTGGAAGTATTATTAACCCTCAGTTTATAGTCCGGAATATCATCATCCTGCATATATTCATCCAAATCCATATCATCATTATTGCCTCCGTCATCATTCAAATCAT
>CAYPYZ010000167.1:0-2756 GCA_964414805.1 uncultured Paludibacter sp. | reverse complement strand
CCCATAAACTCATCTACTTCAAAGCGTTTACCCTGAAATATTACGATATATCGGTGTTTTTCAATAATGCCTGTTTCGCATAGATTGAACAAGGTTTGGGCTTCTTCCGTACTAATTGCCTTTTCCCATTCAAAACGTGTGGTATGTTGATGGGTGCTTTTCCCTTTGATGGTAAGAAAAGCTTGATTGTCAGCTATGCGGATACGTACGCTGGCATTGGGGTTGGTGGATAGGTAAGCCTGTTTAACATATATTTTTCTTTCAGCTTCATTTTTATAAAGCGCCGATAAAACAAGGAATTTTCTTTCGATTTCGTAAGGCATATGTAGTTTTTTTAAGGGCAATATTACGAATAATATTTGTACTTTTGCCCTAAGTATTTTTAAAAATTTATTTACACAACATCATGAAAAGATTAAATATTGTATTGCTTCTTAGTTTTGTAATTGTTTTTGCGCAAGCAGAAATTAGCTTACCGAAATTTTTTGCTTCTGATATGGTTTTGCAGCAACAAACAACCGTTAAAATCTGGGGAAAAGCGGAGCCGAACAAAAGGGTTAAAGTCTTTACAAGCTGGAACTTAAAGCGTTATAAAACTACAGCCGACAATAATGGTGATTGGTCAATTGCCTTTAATACCGGTAAAGCTGGTGGCCCATATTTCATTACTATCAGTGATGGAAAACTTCTCAAACTCAATAATATTTTGCTTGGTGAGGTATGGCTATGTTCTGGTCAGAGCAATATGGAAATGCCTATGAAAGGCTTTATGGGTCAGCCGATTGAAGGTGGAAATACAGCTATTATGCAAAGTGAGAATGACCAATTGCGTTTGTTTAGAGTTGCTCGAAAAGCCGATTTAGAAGAGCAAACAGATGTGGTTGGAAGATGGGAAGAAGCATTGCCTATTAGCGTTAGGGATTTTAGTGCAACAGCTTACTATTTTGGAAGGATGTTACAAGAAACGCTAAATGTACCTGTGGGTTTAATTTCAAGTTCATGGGGTGGCTCTATTATAGAAGCGTGGATGGATGAGGATATGTTGAAGGCATTCCCTAATGCAATTATTCCTACCCAATCTGATGCCATAAAACATCCGCATAAAACGCCGACTATGTTGTATAAAGGTATGCTTAAACCTTTGGCTGGCATTGCTGTAAAAGGTGTGATTTGGTATCAAGGAGAAAGCAATAAGGATAATTATGATGAATATCCGGAGTTGTTCAGGACTATGACAGATGGTTGGAGAAAGGCTTGGGGACAAAAGGAAATGCCTTTCTATTTTTGTCAGATAGCACCTTATAAATATGTTGGTGGAAAAAATTCTGCTTTTATCAGGGAGGCACAAGCCAAGACTGCCAAACAACCCCAAACAGCTATGGCTGTATTGATGGATACAGGTGAGGAATTATGTATTCATCCTGCAAAGAAAAGGGAAGCAGGGGAGCGATTGGCTTATTTAGCTTTACAAAAAAGCTATAATTATCAGGGTATAGTTGCTGAAAGTCCGGAATATAAAACTTTTGAAATTAAAGATAATAAAGTCACGATTCTCTTTGATAAAGCACCCATGGGTATTTATGCAAAAGGTCGTAGATCACAGCAGTTTCAAATTGCCGGTGCTGATAAAGTATTCTATCCTGCAGAAGCTGTGGTTCAAAATAACAAAGTAGTAGTTAGTAGTGAACAAGTACCTCATCCTGTGGCAGTTCGTTATGCTTTTGATGACTTTGTAGTAGGTGATTTGTTTGGTATGGGCGACTTGCCGGTTTCCTCCTTCAGAACTGATGATTGGGATGAATAATCATTGATTTCCTTCCTGCAAAGCTTGCTCTATTCTATTAGTTAAAGCTATAAAATCAGTTACACTTAATTGCTCCGGTCTTTTGTTGAACAGGCTATCTTCATACATAGGAGATTCCTTGTCAACAATAGGCTTGAGCGAGTTCCTCAACATTTTTCGTCTTTGATTAAAAGCAGTTTTAACCACTGTTTTAAATAGTTTTTCATCACAAGCTAAGTGTGAAACTTCGTTGCGAGTAAGGCGTACAACAGCTGATTTTACTTTTGGAGGCGGATCAAAAACATGCTCAGCAACGGTAAATAAGTATTCAATATCGTAAAAAGCTTGTAGCAAAACTGATAAAATCCCATAGGTTTTATTGCCAGGTTTGGATGCTATGCGCTCTGCTACTTCCTTTTGTATCATGCCAACAACCACGGGTATCTGGTCACGGTAATCCAATACCTTAAAGAAAATCTGCGAGGAGATATGATATGGAAAATTACCTATCAGATGAAATTTATCTTTGAATAAAGTGCTCAAATCTATCTTCAAAAAATCATCTTCTATAAGTGTTAGAGCGGGATAATGGAAGGATAAATACTGCACAGATTCATGATCTACTTCTATGGCTGTCAGCTTGATATTAGGATTTTGCAGTAAAAATTCAGTTAAAACACCCGTACCCGGACCTACTTCCAAAACCTGACTTTCAGAGGATAGTTCAAGACTATCCACTATGCGTTTGGCAATTTGTTTATCTTTCAGAAAATGCTGTCCTAAATGCTTTTTTGCTTTTACATATGCCATGTATATCGGTGTTTTTTAGCGTTTTTTATTGATGAAAATAAATAAAGCTTATCTTTGTTGTTTCAATTACTTAGCTACAAAAGTATATAAATTTGAACAAACACTATCAGCATGCGTAAGTTTTTACAAAAAGCGGGGGATGCAATTCGTAAAATTGTTGATT
>CAYPYZ010000166.1:0-4632 GCA_964414805.1 uncultured Paludibacter sp. | reverse complement strand
GTGGTGCTTTGTATGGTTATTTATTTATTATATCTTTGCGAAGTGGAAAAGATTTGACCAAGGGATTTAATAGTTTGATGGATAGATTGAGCAATCTATTTCGTCCAAGAGGGATAAAAACCCGTCGCACTAAATCCAAACAGAGCAAAATGACGGATGCTGAATTTAATCAAGCAAAAGCCCAAAACATGAAGGAGATAGATCGTATCTTAGATAAAATTAAATCCTCCGGTTATAGCAGTCTGACCACCCAAGAAAAAAAGAAATTATTCGATCAAGGCAATTATCATTAAGTCCAAATCGACAATTGAAATTTCACAGGAATGAATATAGGCAAAAGACTTCTAACTTTTTTATTATTAATTGCAAATTTATTACTTGCACTTTTATTAGTGTTTGCCTATGTCACGAGCCTCATTAGTCCCGATAAACTCTTACTTCCTGCCTATGCTACCCTGATTCTTCCTGCTATCATCCCTTTGAATTTTTTATTTGTAGTGGTATGGATTTTCATGAAAAAATGGTATGCTATTATTTCTATTGCTTGCATTGTTTTAACTTGGAATATTATCGGCAATACCATACCGGTTAATATTAAAAGCCCTGAAACCTATAGTGGAGACTATGATTTTTCTTTGATGACCTATAATACCTATGCCAATGGTATGATGGAAAAGCATACAGAAAAAAGACCAAATCCTGTTATTCAACACATATTAGATGAGGACCCGGATATAGTATGTATACAAGAATATTCTGCCAATTTTAGCAATCAATTCCTTACAGAAGAGGATTTAATGATGATTTTCAAAAAATACCCTTACAAACATATCAGTTATAAAGTCAAAAACAGAAACAGTTATTTTGGGAATGCCACATTTTCAAAATATCCTATCATCAACAAACAAACAGCTGAGATTGAGTCAGTTAATAATACCGTTATATACAGTGATATAAAGATAAATGATAAGATTGTTCGAGTTTTTAACTTACATTTGGAGTCCAATAAAATCACTGAAAGTGACCGCGTCATTGCGATGCGATTAAAGAATAATTTTGATACTGAGAATCTCAAAGGGACTACTATACATTTTTCACGGAAGTTAGGTGCAGCCTATCGTATCAGGGCTAAACAAGCCGATGTGGTAGCAAAAGCTGTAGAACAATCACCTTATCCGGTGATGGTTGTAGGTGATTTTAATGATTTGCCATCTTCCTACTCATATACAAAAATAAGGGGAAAAGATTTAAAGGATGCGTATGTACAAAGAGGTTTCGGCTTGGGTTGGACTTTCGTTGAAGGTTGGATGCGCTTTCGTATAGACCACATTTTATTTGACCCAAGTTTCAATTTAAAGTCTTTCAAATTGAATAACAAAGTACGTTATTCCGATCATTTTCCGTTAAGTTGTAAAATAGCAATCTAAAAAATATTATCAATTTAAAATTAATCATCATGAATTTACCAACTGAATTAAAGTACACGAAAGAACACGAATGGGTTCGTTTAGAAGGCGATATAGCCACAGTAGGCATTACCGATTTTGCGCAAGGAGAATTGGGTGAAATTGTCTTTGTAGAAGTAGACACCGCAGGCGAAAACTTGGATCAAGACGAAGTTTTTGGTTCTGTAGAAGCCGTTAAAACTGTCTCCGAATTATTTATGCCTGTTTCAGGTGAGGTTTTAGAATTCAATGAAGCATTGGATGAATCACCTGAATTGGTTAACGACGATCCTTATGGAAAAGGATGGATTATTAAAATTAAAGTAGCTGATGCCGGTCAGGTTGGCGGTTTATTATCTGCCGATGACTATGCAGCTACCATAGGATAAAAAGAAAATATGCAAGCAAGAGTCAGTATCATTATGGGCAGCACATCCGACTTGCCCATAATGGAAAAGGCCGCAGCCCTATTAGATGAGTTTCAAATTCCTTTTGAGATACATGCTTTATCAGCGCATCGCACGCCACAGGAAGTTGCTGATTTCGCTAATCAAGCCGAAGCCAAAGGTATAGAAGTCATCATTGCGGCAGCAGGTATGGCAGCACATCTACCGGGTGTTATTGCATCCATGACCAATCTTCCGGTGATAGGCGTACCTATTAAAGCAAGTTTGGATGGCATGGACGCATTATTAGCGATAGTGCAAATGCCACCGGGTATTCCGGTTGCCACCGTAGGTATCAATGGCGCTTTAAATGCAGCAATTTTGGCTGTACAGATTTTAGCTACGGCAGATGAAAAGCTGAAAAAGCAATTGGCTGCATATAAGGAAAATCTAAAGCAGAAAATTGTAGAGGCAAATGCGGAACTACAAGGGGTGAAGTATAGGTATAAGGTAAATTAATCATTTAAAATAACAATATGCAATCAATAAACAATTACGATTTTTTGGGCAAAAAAGCTTTTGTCCGTGTTGACTTCAACGTACCGGTTGATGAAAATTTCAATATCACAGACGATACTCGTATACGTGCTGCTTTGCCTACTTTGAAGAAAATTTTAGCTGATGGTGGTGCTTTAATCATTGCATCGCATATGGGTCGCCCTAAACAAAACCCCGATCCTAAGTTTTCACTGAAGGTGATAGTACCTCATGTGTCCAAATTATTGGGTGTAGAATTAAAATTTGCAGACGACTGTATGGGTGAGGAAACTGCTAAATTGGTAGCATCACTGAAAGGTGGTGAAGCTCTTTTATTGGAAAACCTTAGATTCTATGCTGAAGAGGAAGGTAAGCCAAGGGGTGAATTTGCTACTGAGGAAGAAAAATCAACTGCTAAAAAAGCTATCAAAGAAAGTCAACAAGCATTTACCACAACCTTAGCATCCTATGCAGATTGCTATGTAAATGATGCTTTTGGAACTGCTCATCGTGCACATGCTTCCACTGCTTTAATTGCTAAACATTTTGATGAAAACAATAAAATGTTCGGTTTTTTAATGGAAAAAGAAGTGAATGCCATTGAGAAAATCATGCGCGACACAGCTCGTCCATTCACTGCTATTATGGGTGGTGCCAAGGTTTCTTCCAAGATTGAGATTATTGAAAACCTATTGACTAAGGTTGATAATCTGATTATTGCCGGTGGTATGACCTATACATTTACCAAAGCTTTGGGTGGTGAAATAGGTAAATCCATCTGCGAAGATGATAAATTAGAATTAGCATTAGCATTATTAGAAAAAGCCAAGCAGAACGGTGTGAATATGGTATTGGCAGTAGATGCCAAAATTGCTGATGATTTCAGTAATGATGCCAACACACAATTCGTAAAAGTTGGTGAGATACCCGAAGGATGGGAAGGTTTGGATATAGGTCCTGAAACCGAAGAAATTTTTGCTGATGTTATCAGAAACTCCAAAACCATTTTATGGAATGGTCCTACCGGCGTATTCGAATTTGACAATTTCACTTCCGGCTCACGTGCCGTTGGTCTTGCTATCGTAGAAGCCACTAAAAACGGAGCTTTCTCATTAGTTGGTGGTGGTGACTCCGTAGCATGTGTCAACAAATTCGGTTTATTCGACGGTGTCTCTTACGTATCCACCGGCGGTGGTGCCTTATTAGAGGCTATAGAAGGCAGGGTATTGCCGGGTATTGAGGCGATACGGGGGTATTAAAATCACTAATTTAGTAAATAGCTGTTTTATTTTATAAGTGTCCAACTGCTGCGTTGCTTTCGATATTCGGAATCGGTCACGTACTTTCAGTACGCTCTCTTATTCTCAATTTGAGCAACTTGCATTTGGGCACTTATGCAACACCTCGAATAGCTAAGAAGACATTTGTGTTTTGATACAGCCACATTTCGTAAAAAAACCACGCAAAACGTAAATATTTTTCATAAACTCTTTGTACATATCAAAAAAACATCTATCTTTGCAACGCATTCGGAGAAATGCATAAAAATGGTGTGGTAGTTCAGTTGGTTAGAATACCTGCCTGTCACGCAGGGGGTCGCGGGTTCGAGTCCCGTCCATACCGCAAAGCAACAACCGCAGAAACGCGAAAATCGTGTGTCTGCGGTTGTTGCTTTTTTGCGGTCACCCACGCATTTACTCCCAAGTTAATGGGAGCGTTATAGGTAATACTTTTGGGATAACAAGCTCAGCTCCTATAACTTTGGGGATTAGCTACAAGTTTTAGTGTTCATACTCATCAGCTAAAGCTTCTTCTTGCGTCTGATGAACAGTCCCCTTAGGATGTTCTGCAGGCGCATAGATGGAGTAAAGCTTTAAAGGTTCATCAGAGGTATTGACTACATTATGCCATTTTCCAGCAGGAATCATTATGGCATAATCATCTTTAACTACTTCCTGAAAACTTAAATCATCGGCTGCATCTCCCATTAAAACAAGGCCTTCGCCCTGCTCTACCCTGATGAATTGATCGTGGTCATCATGAATTTCTAAACCTATGTCTTCCCCAGGCAGAATATTCATCACTGTCAATTGCATAAACTCACCTGTCCATAAAGCAGTACGGTAAGTCTCATTGTGTACAGTATAATCTTCTATATTAAATACAAAAGGGGCATTGCCAAAATCTTTATACTCAAGCTCAATCTGCTCTTTCTCTACATCAGTATTCGTTTGTTCTACATTGCATGCTGTCAGCATTAAACT
>CAYPYZ010000165.1:0-4647 GCA_964414805.1 uncultured Paludibacter sp. | reverse complement strand
GGTATTAGATGCCGATTTGGAAAAAATGATTGCCAATTTAGGACAGTAATCAATTATACTGTTTTTGCGTATATTTCCGTGTAAAAATATCGAAAAAAAATAATTTTGTTATTTTTTAAATAGGAGTATCATATTTTTTTTAAAAATATCAGAATGATATTTGGCTTATTTTTGTGTAATTAATTGATTAATAGTATTTTGTATCGAGTTTTGAGACTAACTTTTAGCTATTTTTTTGTTCAAAAATCAATCAAATCTTCCCATAAACTTTATTATTTCAGAAGAAAATCGAATTTTTCTTGCTATTTGTAAGCTTGTAGACTTGCTTATTAATTAATAATCTTTTATATTTGCCCGTTCGTTTAGGAAGAAATATCAATAAACTTGAAGTTAAATAAAAAATGGTAAATTTATGAGAAAGTTAATTTTCTTATTTGCCTACTTGTTTATAGTAGGCATAAGTGTAGTCCTTGCTCAGGCAACCATCTCCGGAAAGGTAGTTTCTGCTGATGATGGTGAGGCTATTATTGGAGCAACTGTGATGCTGAAGGGAACAACTGCGGGTACCATTACCGGTGCCAATGGTGACTTCTCCATTGCAGTAACAGCTGAGAACAGAACCTTAGTAGTGTCATTTATCGGTATGATTACACGTGAGGTTTTAGCTACAAACAATATTGTAGTTGAGCTAAGTTCCTCAGTTTCAGAATTAGATGAGGTAATCGTAACTGCTTTTGGTTCTTCAACCAAAAAGTCCTTTACAGGAGCAGCTGCCGTTATCAAGTCGGAAGAATTGTCCAAGAACCAGTCTTCCAATATCACCAATAACTTAGCTGGTAAGGTGGCGGGTGTGCAAGGCTTGGCATCCAATGGTCAGCCGGGCACCGGTTCAAATATCCGCATTCGTGGAATAGGTTCCATGAGTTCTAGTAACGCACCGCTGTATGTAGTTGACGGTGTACCCTACGACACAGATATTTCTGCTGTTAATAATGCAGATATTGAATCTGTAACTGTATTGAAAGACGCTGCTTCTGCTGCACTTTACGGTGCTCGTGGTGCGAATGGTGTAATTATTATTACTACCAAACGCGGTAAAGGTAAGGATGCACAAGTTAAAGTAGATGCTAAATGGGGTAACAACTCCCGTGGTATTCCTGCTTATAATGTGATGACCGACCCAGGTATGTATTATGAAAACTTTTATCGTGCTTTATACAATAGCCGCGTGAATAAAGACGGTATAGATGCAGCACACGACTATGCAAACCAATATTTGTTGGATGCTTCTGAAGGTGGACTTGGATATCAAGTTTATACAGTACCTAACGGCGAACGCTTAATAGGTAAGAACTTTAAACTAAATCCGGGTGCTACTTTAGGTTATTCCGATGGACAATTTACTTATATGCCTGATAACTGGTATGATGAAGTATTTAATCCTAATAACTTAAGACAAGAATATAATGTAAGTGTTAGTGGTTCAGCTGATAAATTAACTTATTTCTTTTCAGGAAACTACTTACATGATACAGGTATTGTAAACAACTCCGACTTCCAACGTTTCTCCTCTCGCTTGAACACTGATTATCAAGTGAAAAAATGGTTGAAGTTAGTTTCTAATATGAGCTATATCCGCAATGACTCTCGTTATCCGGACGAACAAATAAGCGACCGCTCATCCGGTAACTTATTCTTTGTAAGTAATATGTTGGCTCCTATCTATCCTTTATATGTAAGGGATGCTGCCGGAAATATTATGAATGACGAGCGTGGTTATACTTTATACGACTATGGTGAAGGAAAAATTGTTAATGCAAAACGTCCGTTTATGAGCCAATCTAACCCGGCTTCTGCATTGATGCTGAATACAGAAAAGTTCTCTAATGACTACTTCATCGGAAAATGGTCGGCAGTGGTGGATTTATATGATGGATTGAAAGCTACAGCTACCTTAGGTAATACGACAGCCAATACCCATTATAATATGTTACAGAATCCATATTACGGACAGTTTGCCGATGGTGGTGGATATGTATCGGTACAATATTCCAGATTTTATAGCATCAACCAGCAGTACTTGCTGACTTATGAAAAAAGATTTGGTGAACACAATGTGGACGTAATGGCCGGTATGGAATCTTATAAATTCAAAAATTCTTCTTTGTCAGGTTTTAAAACTAAGGTTTACCAAGACAGAGTTCCTGAATTGAATAATGCTATTTTGGACCCGTCAACTAATTCATCAGCTTTTAGCTATGCAACCCTGGGCTATTTGGCACAAGCTAAATACGACTATGCTTCCAAGTATTTTGGATCGCTGTCTTATCGTCGTGACGGTTCTTCAAGCTTTGCTCCTGAAAATCGTTGGGGTAACTTCTGGTCTGTTGGTGCTGCTTGGGATATGAGGTCAGAAGACTTTATGGATGACGCAGATTTTGTTGATATGTTGAAATTGAAAGTAAGTTATGGTGCACAAGGTAATGATAAATTATTGTATGCCGGAACAAGCTCAATCAACTTCTATCCTTATCAAGACCAATTTGTAGTTTCTGAAAACAATGGTGAATTTGCTACTGAGCGTTCATATAAAGGTAATCGCGACATTACTTGGGAAACTTCTTATAACTTTAATACAGGTTTAGAATTCTCTTTATTCAACGAAAGATTGAATGGAGGTATTGAGGTGTTCTCTCGCAGAACAGTGGATATGTTATACTACAAACCGGTAGCACCAAGTTTAGGTTATACTGAACTTCCAGTGAATATTGGTTCTATCCGCAACTCAGGTGTTGAGATTGAATTGGATGCTGACATTGTAAAGACAAGGTCGTTGACTTGGAATGTTTATGCTAATGCTACATTCTTGAAAAACAAAATTATTGAATTATCACCTGAATTAGAAGGCCAATGGATTAGTGGAAGCTATATCTATAAAGAAGGTGAATCTATGTACAATTTCTATTTAAGAGAAACTGCAGGTGTTGACCAACTTACAGGGGACCCATTATGGTATGTTGATATTGTAGATGGTGAAGGTAATGTTACAGGTCGTGAAACAACTAACAACTGGTCAAAAGGTACTCGCTACGAACAAGGCGACATCCTACCTAAGGTGTATGGTGGTTTCGGTACTTCTTTAGAAGCTTATGGCTTTGATTTCTCTTTAGAATTTGCCTATCAAACAGGTGGACGCATATTGGATAATTCATATTTGACATTGATGCACTCAGGTTATAGCAGTGATGCCGGTAGAAACTGGCATGCTGATATTCTAAATGCTTGGACACCTGAAAATCCTGTTACAGATGTTCCTCGTTTGGATGCCACCAATCAGTATTCAAATGCTGCATCCAATCGCTTTTTAGTAAGCTCTGATTATTTAAGTTTACAAAATATCACCTTAGGATATACTTTACCTAAGCGTTTGTTGGAAAAATACAAAATTGAAAAATTGCGTATCTTTGGTGTAGCTGACAATGTGGCTTTATTCAGTGCTCGTCAAGGTTTAGACCCACGCCAAAGCTATACAGTAGCCTATAGTGGATCCTTATATGCACCTATTCGTTCGGTATCAGGTGGTTTAAATATTACGTTTTAATGATTTAGGTATAGCATGAACATTATAAATTATAAATTTATGAAACTAACAAAAATATATATTATAGCCTTGTTGAGCGCATTTGCGTTGATAGGTTGTTCCGACTTCCTTGATACTTATCCGGAAGGTGGTACCATTACGGAGGAACAAAAGAAAGCCGCAGCAGAAGCTAATCCTGCATTGCTTGCCGCTGACGTTGCAGCTATGTATGCGAACATGATTGCATATTATGGTATATTAGGCGATGGTGCACATAACGACTTTGGTTATGCAGCTGCTTGTCTATACATGGACCACAATAGTGCTGATATGACCAGTGCTAATATTGGTTACAACTGGTTTGGACCCAATGCCAGTTATGCTGATAGAGAATATTCTTCTACACGTACTTTCTTTATGTGGAGTTTATTCTATAAACAAATTGCTTCTGCTAACATAGTATTGAGCTCTGTAGATCAAGAGTCCGATAATCCTCAAATGCGTGCGTTTATAGGACAGGCTTTGGCAGTTCGGGCATTCGACTATATGAGCTTGGCACAATTACATCAGTTTACTTACAAAGGAAACGAAAGCAAAGCTTGTGTTCCTATCGTGACCGAAGAAACTACTTCTGAAGAAGCCGCTAATAATCCGCGTGCCAGCGTAGAAGATGTGTATAAACTAATCATGGATGATTTAGATAAAGCTATTGATTTCTTGGATGGTTATAAACGCCCTGATAAAGGTTATATTGACCAAGCAGTTGCGTATGGTTTAAGAGCCAGAGCTAATTTAGTTATGAATAAGTGGGCTGAAGCTGCCGCTGATGCTCAACAAGCATTGACGCTTTCAGGAGCTCGTCCTTATACACTTGCAGAAGTGTCTTCTCCTGCTTTCGCAGATGCAGCTGATAAACCGGTTATGTGGGCTAATATGATTACAGAAAATAATAGAATCGTTACTTCAGGTATCGTGAATATGCCTTCTCACTTATGCTCTTTCTATACCGATGGTTATGTAGGTGTTGGTGCATGGAGAAAAATCAATAAGCCATTGTATGACAAAAT
>CAYPYZ010000164.1:0-4678 GCA_964414805.1 uncultured Paludibacter sp. | reverse complement strand
AAATCTGCGTCATCCCTGCCTGCCGAAACCGTCAGTTAGGCAGGTGCGTTCTACGTTTTTCGTTCTTCGTTCTGGGTTTTGTCCACAGATTCGCCCTGTCTTCTACAGGCAGGCAGAGGACGGACAGGTTAGCACAGATTATCTCAAATTTATTTAATTATGCCCCAGTTAAAGAAGTGCCTGTCGTTGTTTCCTATTAACGCATCGAAGACTAGCAGTTTTGCGAACACAAGCATTAACTTCCTATGCTGCTCAGGAAAAAAATATTTGAAAACTATTTGGGTAAACTGTACAGTGAAAAATTCGGGTGCATTATGATTAAAATTTTGCGCATTTAAAAGAAGGTTATTGCATTATATGGCTATATATTTAGCAGCCATTTCCAGGCTGGTTTAATGTGGATTGTATACCCCATTTCTTTTATGGTATCCTCCTCCTCATCGGTTAGGATTAGCCCTTCTGTTAATCCATAAGTTCTTAGTGCATCCAGCAACCCATAAAGTTCCCTTTTTCTTGTTGTATCGTTTTGGATAGTCCAACTAACCTGAATGGCCTCAACAATCGAGTTTTTTTCTTTAATCACAAAGTCGCACTCGTACTTCTGGTTGTGATAGAATACCTCCCGTCCTCTTCGCTTTAACTCGATAAATACGAGGTTCTCAAGCAATCGACCATTATCCTCTGAATGATGAAATCCAATTTCTCTGGCTAGCCCAAGGTCAATAAAATATGTTTTCTTAGGATTTAACAATTGTTTTTTTAGTGAACGGTCGTATTTGTTCACAGTGAAAATTAAGTAAGTATCTTGAATGAAATCAATATAGCTCTTTACCGTTGATGCATTTTTAACCCCAATTATTTTAGTGAGACCGTTGTATGACACAAGCTTTGAGGTATTACTTGATAAGTAATGTACTAATTCAAGAATTTCTTTGTCGTTTTTTAATCCATTCCGAACCAGAACGTCACGGTAAATAATACTCTCGTAAAGCGATTTTAAATACTGATAACTATTTGATTGTAAATAAAATGGAAATCCTCCTTTGTTAAAGTACTCGATAAAAGAAGAGTGAATGCTTACTTTTTCTTCGGTATTTATTATAGGATTGCTGGGTACATGTTTTTTGTTAAAAAGTAAGAATTCGTGGAATGAGAAAGGGTATAGTTCAGTTTGGTAGAACCTTCCGGTAAGGTGTGTACCTAATTCACGGCTCAGCATTGAGGCATTAGACCCTGTTATGTATATCTTATTGTTGTAATCGTGAAGCCTTCTCACAAATCGCTCCCAACCCTCGATGTTTTGTATCTCATCGAAATAGAACGTGGATTGTTTCCCAAAAAGTTCAATAAAAACTTCATGAAGGAGTTGAAAATCCTCAACAGCAAACTTTACCAATCTATCATCATCGAAGTTGAAGTAGTAATCTTTTTCAATATTCTTCGACCTTATTTCGTGCAGTAGAGTAGATTTCCCACACCTACGAATTCCAGATACTACCTCGACCTCCCTATCAGTATTGGTTGATTTTAAACGAGGAAGGTCATCTGCCTTAAAATGCAAGGCACGTTGGTCTGCAACTACTTGAGCTATTTCCTTTTTACTAATCATTAAACAAAGGTAAAAAACTTCTATTTATAATGCAAGAAAAGTGATGAAAGTTTCTATCATCAATAGTGGATTATTGGCTATAATATCCTATTTACGTTTTGCGCCATGTCTCGGAATCGAAGCGTTTTTTGCTGAGATAACGAGATTCTTCGTTCAGCGTTCGCCTCATCGTTCAGCCTTATTCTGTTACACTGTGTCCCACTGTGTTAACACGGAGTAACACTATAGGCTTTTAGCGTTCTGCTATCTAAACTTCGCGTCTTTGCGCCCCTGTCTGCCCAATATGCCTACCTTTGATTTAAGAGGAGGTAAGCGACAGGCAGATTTGCGTTAAAATCCTACACAAACACTCTATCCAACACCCTCTTAATGCGTTGCATATCTTCTTCGGTCATGTTGGAGCCGGAGGGTAGGCAGAGGCCTTGGTCGAATAGTTTTTTGGATATTCCATCTCCAACGAAAGGGGATTACTCACACACGGGTTGAAGGTGCCTTTTACTTTTTTCTTGATAAAAAAGTAACAAAAAAATCAAGGCTTACATCGTGTCCTCTTGAACTCTACGGTTGAGTGGATTTGGCTTGCGGAGTGCAATTGCTGCGTAGCTTGTTTGTTTTAATCAAATTGATTGATGGGTGAAGGGCAGGTGTTTAATCTAATGTCCATTTCAGCGCAGCACTCCTCCAGTGCCCCCGCTGCAATCCACTCAACTCTCGAGTTCTACAATTACACGCTGAAGGCCGAGTAGAGAACGTTCAAAGTTTGCTTAATCGTTTTCCGTTTTTCACTTAAGTGTTTTAGCTTAACAAACTACACAAACACCCCATCCAAAACCTCTTTAATGCGCTGCATGTCTTTTTCGGTCATGTTGGAGCCGGATGGGAGGCAGAGGCCTTGGTCGAATAGTCTTTCTGAGGTGCCGTTGCCAAAAAATGGTGCGTACCCAAAAACGGGTTGTAGATGCATGGGTTTCCAGAGGGGGCGGGATTCGATGTTTTCTTGTTCAAGGGCTAAACGTAGCTGTTCTCTCGATAGGCCTTTGTTTTGCTCAGGGTCTATTAGAACGGCGGTTAGCCAACGGTTTGATAATGAACCTTCTGCCTCTGGCTGCAGAACTATATTGTATCCTTTAGTATTATTTACATTTTGAAAGTACTCATTATACCATTGGTAAACTGCCCGGCGTTGTTTAACCCTTTCTGGCAATACTTCCATTTGTCCACGACCAATTCCCGCAACAATATTGCTCATTCGGTAATTGAAACCAATATGGCTGTGCTGATAGTGTGGTGCAGGATCGCGAGCTTGGGTTGCTAAAAACCTAGCTTTTTGTATTAGTGCCTCATCGTTGGATAGCAAAGCCCCACCACCACTGGTCGTAATTATCTTATTGCCGTTAAAGGAGAGGATTGAAAACTTTCCAAATGTGCCTGTTTGCTTGTCTTTGTATGTTGAACCTAAAGATTCTGCTGCATCTTCAATTACAGGAATATCATATTTATTGGCAATTGCCATAATCTCATCCATTTTGGCTGGCATACCGTACAGATGAACAGGAATAATGGCCTTGGGTTTCTTTGGCTCTATCTTACCTTTTCCTTTAATTTCAATTTCTCCCGATATGCAAGCCTTAATAGCCTTTTCAAGTTGCACAGGACACATATTCCAGGTTTCTTCTTCAGAATCCACAAAAACGGGTATTGCACCTTGGTAGGTAATTGGGTTTGCTGATGCAGAAAAGGTAAAACTCTGGCAAATAACCAAATCATCCTGGTTAACATCCGAAAGTATTAATGCTAAATGCAGCGCAGCAGTACCAGCACTTAGGGCAGCAGCGTGTTTTGCTCCAGTAAATTGGCATAAATCTTTTTCGAAGTTATCTACATTAGGGCCAAGAGGTGCTACCCAGTTGGTGTCGAAAGCTTCATTAACATATTTTTGCTCTGTGCCACCCATGTGGGGGGAGGAGAGGTAGAGTTTGGATGTTGACATAATATTGGTTTCTCTTAAATAATTACGATTTATATTTACGGGTCATACTGCAATCCTTCGGCAGGCATTTAGGCATATGCTTCATACCACTCTGGGCTTCGCATCTCAGCAACCAGCCCGTAGTAATTTACAAAATGCATTTTAAGAATCTTGATTCTATGTCCCGCTAGGGACAAAATATTGGTAGTAATTGAAACGCCCATATATTTTACCGTGCCGTTAGGTACGGAATATTCTGTACCTAACGGCACAGATTCATTCGTATGTCATTATTTTTTACCAATATTCTGTCCCTAGCGGGACAAGTATGTAAACACGTTTACCCAGTTTAGTTCTTCTGATAGACCTTGTTAATCAATACCCTATTAATTATGAGTCTAATTCAATTAAAGACTTTACCATCTCAGGAAAAAGAAGTATCTTCTTAGCATTTCGTTTTTCAAAAAGTAGATGCTCAAAGTCTTTCACTTTATGATTTAAATCGACCTTTGTAAGATATTTTTCAAGAGCATCCTTTAATTCACTCATATTCTTAATGCCCAACTTCTGTTGTAGAAAACCAAAATCGGGGAGCGTTTGCCCAAGGAGAAATATAACATCGTAAAAGTCTCTGCCTTTTGAACGGTTGAGAAGTGCCGATATCTTCATAGCACAAAGAACCTCATCGGGTGGTACAGGGATACCAAAGAAAAATCCACAGGCCTGTATAGTGGCAAGTTTTGAATCGTACTGGTAATTCTGATCCTCCGCTTCAATCTTTATTAGAAAGCGTTCCTCTCTATGTCCAGAAAGATTTAGGTCGAATAGAAACTCGGGGAAGTAAATATTTCGCCTATAGGCCTTTAGGTTTGCTTGATTCTTATCTTTTATTACCGCATTAATTCCATATCGCTGTAGGAATAGGAGGACGGAATCGGTCATTGTAATAAACTCATCTAGCGATAGATTTTTGCAGTCGAAATCCAAATCCTCAGAAAAACGATCGATACCCTTTACCAAACGGAGATTGGTGCCACCTATAAATGCAATTTTTTGAATGAATTTTGATGTGGAAAGGTAGTCAAGTATTAAAAGTAGAA
>CAYPYZ010000163.1:0-4725 GCA_964414805.1 uncultured Paludibacter sp. | reverse complement strand
TCTTCAGGCAAACTTGACGGGTCATCCACCAAAGATGCCCAAATAACGGCACGAGCTGCTGCAAGAGGGCGCCTGGCCCACCATAAATGCAAAGTGGACGGATGCCCATGGCGAATAGATTTTTCCCGAGCCGATTCTTTATTAATTGCCTTAAGCGGCAATGCAACTTCAATAAGTTTCTTCTTATAATTCATATTTATCAACCTCGCTGTAATATAATTTCTGAGCTATTTACTAAATCAATTATATTGTAATTAATGCTTGTAGCCGCAAAATCCGGCCGCTTTTGAAAAGGTTTTTTGAGATAAACGGTTTTAGTATTTGTACCATCCACCTCAACAATAGCCAAAATATATTCTTCAGGCTTATTAAAAGCCGTAAGTATTTCATTTTTACTGATGGTTACTGTAGTAGACCCTTTTGTTCTACCCTTAACTTCAATAAAACGTAGAGTAGTATCATTATCATTACGCTTATTCTGCGGTATCAATGATTCTATATCATAACCCACCTTGGCCCCGCTCACATCATTGGGAAGAAAACCAAGTTCAGTTTCAATATCCATCACGGTTTTCATGGCAGCAAGCTCTATTTCACGCCTTGCCGACACATCAACAGTAAATGTACCAGATCTATCAATTAGTTTGTTCAGCAATCCCTGTGGTATAACAAGTGCTCCACCAATTACAATCGGCGGCATTGCAGAAATAAGTTTTTCTATTTCCAATTCTGCAAGCCGTTTTTGCATCCGAGCTTCTAATTCCTCCGCCCTTCGAGCTGCCAACTGAGAATTCAGTTTAGTATTAGTTTTACCCGCAGACTCTTTTTGCTTTAAATCTAAAGAACGAAAATCCCAATATTGTATTTCAGAAGTTAAACGTTCTTTTACTGCCTTTGCTGTTTTATCAATAAGCTTTATCTTGCGTTCACGCACCTCGGTAACATGAACAGGAATAATCTGAGATATGGCATAATTCATCGCAATGTCTTCTACATCTGTCTGTAGCCACTGCTGCTCAACCAAAAACGAACGGACCGCATTTTGTTCACTCTCATCTACAGCACGATAATCCAAATAAGGAGCATAACCGGCATTGATTGCAGTACCATCCTCTTTTATTTCTACAAAATTTATATGTTTTGAAATAATACGTTTGCTTCCATTGGACAAAATAACATCGTCTTGCACCGAATCTTCAATATAAAATAATAATCGGGGTTCTGTATCAAAATCATTTTCATCAATAAATATTGCACCGCGTTTGAGTACATCAACATTGCGTTCTCGAATAAGATCAATTATAGCATTGAGAAGCGGATGCCCCGGGGCAATCAAAGCAGCCGGGACTAACCCCTGTATATTGCAGTATTCCTTATCAAAACAGACACGTTCATATCGCTGCAATACCGGTTCTCCAAAACCAATTTGCATATCACGATTACGCACAGCAAAAGGCACAAATGTTATCTCATAACGCCCTTTTTCACGGGGACGAATCTTTCCACCAATATCTTTAAATGCCTCTATAAAAAACGATTCAATAAAATGAGGTTGTAATCTATGGGCTTCCATACGCTCCATATCCTCACGAATGGCCATCACCTGATGAACATCCATTACATTATCTGTTAATGCATGTTCATCAAGTAACCGCCGAAGAGAATCCCGATCAAGAGAATGATCTACCACCTCATATAGCTCTGCTTTCTTAGCGGGATCATTGCCATAACGCACTGCCCTAATAAGCAATTCCCGCAAAGATTTGTTGTCAAAGGTCACTTTGCCGAGAACATCAAATACTTTCCCTTTGAGGGTTTCCCGTTCCTGTTCCAATTTTTCGAAGAGTCTTTGAAATACCATACCTTCACGGGTTTCTTTAGAAACAAGGTTCCATAAGTGACAGACTTCCGTCTGACCGATACGATGAATCCGCCCGAAACGTTGTTCAAGTCGGTTAGGATTCCACGGTAGATCGTAATTTATCATCAAATGTGCCCTTTGAAGGTTAATCCCTTCACCGGCGGCATCAGTGGCAATTAATATACGTACATCTTTGTCCTGTTTAAAAAGCTCTTCAACTTTGCGCCTCTCATCACGAAGTAAACCACCGTGAATAGTTACTACAGCTTCATCTTTTCCAAGCAACGAACGGATTTTATCCGTAAGATAACTAAGAGTATCACGATGTTCGGTAAAGATAATCAACTTTTCCCTGAAGCCGTCATCCCCAAACATATTATCATTATCTTGCAGGAGTTCGGAAAGTTCGTCCCACTTGCGGTCTTCCCCACTTATACGAACATTATTTGCCATGCGCTCTAGTCGTCTCAATGTAGCAATTTCTGCCTCCAGTTCGGAAATGGTCTGTGCTGCAGTGGCTTGATCTACAACCTTTTCTTCTGTATCTTCTAATTCTGCAGATGGTAAATCATCTTCATCGTAATCATCATAAGAAGGTACAATATATTCAACAGCTAGTTTTCCAATACGTTCTTCAGCAAGCCTATTTTCAAGGCGTTGACGACGGCGTTTCAAAGACTGATAAATAGCTTCCGGGGAAGAAGCTAAACGGCGTTGTAATATTGTTAAAGCAAAGCCCACCGTAGTCCTGCGTTCATTATTCAGTTGGTCGGCACGATTAAACTCTTCCTGGACATATTCTGTTACCGCATCGTATAGTTTCGCTTCCAGAGGTGATAGGTCATAGTTTACAGTATAAGCTTTGCGTTCGGGGAAAAGCGGTGTTCCATCAAATCTAAGCAATTCTTCCTTTATAAGCCTACGCATTATGTCTGATACATCTACTGCCCGGCTGCTACTTCGAGCCACACCGGCAAATCGATCTTGATCAATAAGAGACATAAACAGTTGAAAATCTTCTTCTTTGCCATTATGGGGTGTAGCGGTCAAAAGAAGAAAATGCCGTGTAATGGATGATAACAGCCTGCCCAGTTGAAACCGTTTTGTATATTTTATTTCACCGCCCCAAATAGTAGCGGACATCTTATGTGCCTCATCACAAACAATTACATCCCAATCTGTGATTTTCAATTTCTCTTGAATATCTTGATTCCTGGACAATTTGTCCAAACGTGCAATACAAAGGTTTATCTCTGTAAATATATTGCCTGTAACGGCAGATTCAATACAATCATTAGTTAATATTTTAAATCTTAAATTAAATTTGCGATAAAGTTCGTCCTGCCACTGTTCCGCCAAACTGCCCGGTGTTACTATCATGCAACGTTTTAAATCACCACGGACAATCAATTCTTTCAAAAACAAACCGGTCATAATTGTTTTACCCGCTCCGGGATCATCTGCCAATATATATCTAAGAGGCAGACGTGAAAGCATCTCCTGATAAACCGCCGAAATCTGGTGGGGAAGCGGCTCTATTGCAGATGTATGCACCGCAAGATAAGGGTCAAATATATGAGCAAGATTGATACGATAAGCTTCTGAAGCAAGGCGCAAAAGATTTGCATCTGCATCAAAACTCCACGGCAAACTGCCGTCCAAAACGTCCAATCGTTCTTCATCTTCCCTATATAAAAGCTGATTAGCAAGTTGACCCTTAGGGTCTTTAAATGTAATCTCTAATACGGCATTACCATACCATTTGGTAGCCACAATACTTACCGGTGTGCCCCCCGATATGCCGGTAACGTTTGCTCCGACAGTTATATCTTCAAGCCGAGCCATCTATTTTTCTCCCCTTTTTCTTATAAACATTTAATTTTTAATTGCGTTATATTTATTCCGCGTTGAGGTTAAACATTTTAATACCCTTGATTCCACATTTGTTTTTAATTCGTCTGCCATACCGCACAGGTTTTTTATAAATATTTAATTGTTTATTATCCATTAAAATCCCCCTAATTCTGCCAAATTTAATTTTATATGACATGTATTCTATAAATTATATCAAATTTTGGCATAATTTTCATCATCTATTAGCAATTGAATGGTATATATAAAAAAAGAGCCTATACAGGCCTAACTTTTACTGTTTTAAAATTTCAAATTTTCTTCAAATAAAATTATCATTAATGAAAATAATAAATCTTTTTATATCGATTAAATTATTTTTTAAAATATCATATATCATCTTTTTATCTATTTTTAGATATTTGTGGGATAATGTGTTTCTAAGTCCCACCATATTTCCGTAAGAGTACCATCACACCCATTTTATTCTTGGCTATAAACTCTTACGAAGGAGACAATAAATCTAACTGAAATTAAAATTATCAATAATGCAGCGAACAGTATCGTCCAATGAACTTCAACTCTGTTAAGGATAATTCCATAAATTAACGCACCAAAGGGCATGCCGCCCTTGCTGATCATTCCAACGATTGAGAACACACGGGACAGATATTCGTCAGGAGTGTCTTTTTGAATAATGGTCTGTGTTGGAACATTTATAAAGATAATCGCAACGCTCAACAGACTGAGAATTCCTGCAAACAAGGCAAAATATATCATCGTACCATTACCCAGTGCCGATACAGTCTGTGGAAATAACAAAACCGTAAACACCAACATCGTACCCATGATCAGGCTGCAGCCTGTAAGCAGCGCTTTGGTTACTTCCTTACCTTTGTTAAACAGCGTCCCCACTAAAATACTGCCCAGCAGTGTTCCAAATACAATGACTACCTGGAGGTAACCGTATTGAGGATCTGTGTATTCCAGACGGGTTCTGAAAAACAGCGGCA
>CAYPYZ010000162.1:0-4749 GCA_964414805.1 uncultured Paludibacter sp. | reverse complement strand
AAATTGATTTACCTGCGCCTGCTCATTATAAAAATAAAATCGGTTTATTCAAAACTATCTGGGTATTGCATAGTGGTGAGTTATACGGACTTGTAGGTCGTTTGGTAGTGGATGCTTTGGGGTTGATTATGATATTTTTGAGCATCACCGGATTTATCATTTTTCTCAAGAAAAAGAAATTACTAAAACGGAATATAGATAAAGCGGAAAGAAAACGTATCAGCAAGCAATACCATTGGAATTTGAAATGGCATAATAAATTAGGCTGGACTACCACAGTTTTATTAATTATAGTGACGGCTACAGGTATGTTTTTACGTCCCCCACTTTTAATTCCTATTGCGGAAGCAAAGGTTAGCAAAATCCCTTATAGTCTGTTGGACACGCCTAATCCTTGGTATGATGATTTGAGAAGAATTATTTACATAGAAGATGAAAATAGGTATATACTTTCTACGTCTGAGACTTTCTATCATACGGATGTACAATTCAGTAAAATAGAGGCATTTGAGCTACAACCGCCCTTTAGTGTGATGGGTGTAACTGTTTTAGAACATGTAGCCGAACATACTTTGTGGGTGGGTTCCTTCAATGGATTATTTAGCTGGAACTATCAAACAGACGAAATTTACGATATGATAGATGAGCAAGTCTGGGTACGTCCAACTAAGAAAAGTCACCCCGTTGGCGCTCACAAAATCGTTGGTTATTCTACCCATGTAAGCGAAAAACCCTTTGTTTTTGACTATGATGTAGGTACAAAAAACATCTTTAACAAGGATGAATTCCCGGCAATGCCTAAAGAGATTATCAAGCAAAACCCCATGCCTTTATGGAATTTTGCCTTAGAAATCCATACGGGAAGGATATTCCAATTTATCTTAGGACAATTTTATTTGTTAATCATTCCTCTGACCGGTTTATTCGGTTTATACCTAATTATTGGGGGCTTTATTATTTGGTATAAAAAATTTAGAAATTAGTTATAAAACAAGCCCCATCTCCCTCACATACTGATAGTTTCTATATTTCTAATCTTAGATGTTGATAATACTGTATTGACAAAAGTTTAAATTGTTGATAACTTTTTCTATTTTCTGATAAGGCTATTAACAATTATCCGTATTTTTACGCAAATTTTTATTTATACATCATTTACTAACATTATAAACATTAGAATTTATGAAAAAACTGATTCTTGCAAGTTTGCTACTTGCCTACAGTACAGTATTTATGGCACAGACCAATCTTCAATTGCATTATGATTTTGGCAAAGACAGAGATTATTTCACCAGTACTTTAGAGCGCTTTAAGCCGGATGCCAATGGTAGTTTATTCTATTTCATTGATTTTAATTACAGTGCTAATGGTCCAATTGAAGCCTATATGGAGATAGCAAGGGAATT
The DNA here is from genome assembly GCA_964414805.1 of uncultured Paludibacter sp. Classification (GTDB taxonomy): domain Bacteria; phylum Bacteroidota; class Bacteroidia; order Bacteroidales; family Paludibacteraceae; genus Paludibacter. Next base: position 3,343 of record CAYPYZ010000162.1, on the reverse strand, counting down.
AAAATTCTGGGATGCTCCTTTTAGTGCTCATATTGAGTATAATGGAGGGCTACACTACCAAACGGCATCGGGAGTTGTCCCAGCATTTGGTTTTAATATCAACAACGCCTATCTCTTAGGGGGAACTTACAGTTTAAACAGCCAGGACTTCAGCAAAGGTATTTCCTTAACAGCATCTTATAAGCTAATTGAAAAACACGCCACTGATCCACATAACTTCCAGTTGACAGCTGTTTGGTTTATGCATTTCTTTAATAGAAAACTATCTTTCACAGGTTTCGCTGATTTCTGGAGAGAGAAAAAAACGTATTTTCCAAGTGGTAATAATTCAGCGTTTATTTTCTTATCTGAGCCACAACTTTGGTACAATATCAATAAAACCCTATCCGTAGGTGGTGAAGTTGAATTCGGATATAACTTCGGTGCTATCGAAGGTTTGAGAATTAACCCTACCCTTGGTATCAAATGCAATTTATAAAATATCAATAATTTAATAAGCTACTTATGTTTGAAAAGTATTTTAAACTGAAACAAAACGGTACGAATATACGTACTGAAGTCATAGCGGGTATCACTACCTTCTTGACTATGGCATATATTCTTGCCGTAAACCCAAGTATCCTTGCTGCCACCGGCATGGATGCGCCCGCTTTATTTACTGCTACAGCTTTGGCCGCTATTGTAGGTACTTTGGTGATGGCTCTTTGGGCCAAACTTCCTTTCGCATTGGCACCGGGTATGGGCTTAAATGCTTTCTTTGCTTTCACTGTGGTGTTGGGGATGGGTTATAGCTGGCAATTTGCTTTGACAGCCGTATTAATCGAGGGCGTTCTCTTTATTGTGCTCACCATATTCAATGTTCGTGAAGCCATAGTAAACGCTATTCCCAAATCTGTACGTTTGGCCATCAGTGCCGGTATCGGGCTATTTATAGCCTTTATTGGTTTGCAAAATGCAGGCATAGTAGTGGATAATCCTGCTACTTTAGTTGGCTTGGGCAACATCACTTCCGGTACCGCCTTATTAGGTATGATTGGTTTGGTAATCACCTCCGTATTAATCGTATTAAAAGTCAAAGGTAACTTGCTTATCGGTATCATAGTAACAGCTTTAATAGGTATACCTATGGGCATCACTACTTATGGTGGTGTAGTAAATTTGCCTCCAAGCATTGAACCTATCTTCTTCAAATTCAGCTTCGAACATATCTTTACATTTGATATGTTGATCGTAGTATTTACTTTCTTATTTGTAGATATTTTTGACACCTTGGGAACTTTAGTAGGTGTTTCTACCAAAGCCAAAATTTTAGATAAAGACGGCAATGTACCACGTATCAAACAAGCCTTTATGGCTGATGCTATTGGTACCACTGTGGGTGCTATGTTAGGAACCAGTACAGTAACTACTTATGTTGAAAGTGCCTCAGGTATTGCGGAAGGTGGTAAAACCGGTATGACTGCTTTAATAACAGCCGCTTGTTTTGCTGCAGCCTTATTCCTATCCCCAATTTTCTTAGCTATTCCGGGAGCAGCTACAGCACCTGCATTAATATTAGTTGGATTATACATGCTTGAGCCAATCAAACAATTAGATTTTGCAGATTTCTCAGAAGCTATTCCTGCTTTTATTTGTATACTTGCTATGCCATTGGCATACAGCATTGCAGAAGGTATCACACTTGGTGTTTTAAGCTATGTATTGATTAACTTAATTGCTGGAAACTTTAAGAAAATCAGTATAGGAATGTATATTTTAGCCATACTATTTGTACTAAAATATATTTTCATATAAAATAGGTTAGCATCTCATAGGTGTCCAACTATATAGGATACACGCCTATTGAGATAGCCTTAATTTCACAAAAAATAGCCCTCGATATAGCAATATTGAGGGCTATTTTATTTCTAAACTGATAAGCTAAGACTACTTCTTTTTATATTTAGTTTGTTCCACATTAGGTAAAAACCCTGTTATCATACCTAACAAGGGTAAAAAGGCACAAAGATGAAATACATACTCAATACTGGTATGATCAGCTATAGAGCCCAAAACCGCTGAACCTATACCACCCATCCCGAAAGCAAAACCGAAGAATAAACCTGCAACCATACCTACTTTTCCTGGCATTAAATCAGTGGCATAAACTAAAATAGCTGAAAATGCTGAAGATAAAATTAGACCAACCATTATAGCTAAAATAATAGTCCATAAAAGATTAGCATGCGGAAGCATCAAAGCAAAGGGAGCAGCTCCAAAAATGGAAAACCAAATCACATATTTTCTACCGATGATATCACCAACATAACCACCTATCACAGTGCCACCAGCCACTGCGGCCAAAAATGCAAATAGATAAAGTTGTGAATGCTGAATAGATACATTAAATTTCTCAATAAGATAGAACGTAAAATAGCTGGTCATACCAGCCATATAGAAGTATTTAGAAAAAATTAGAATTAATAAAATGCCTATTGCAAAAGCAACTTTTTTCTTACTATGTGCACGAACAGACATAGTATTATCTTTTCCTAAATCAGCAATTTTCAAATAATTAAGTTGGCGATTATACCATTTCCCAACCTGAAAAAGAATCAACATACCGATAAGCGCTATGAGTGTAAACCAACTAATAAATTCTTGTCCACGTGGTACAATAATCAGAGCAGCCAACAAAGGTCCTATAGCTCCACCTGCATACCCACCCACTTGAAAAATAGATTGTGCTAAACCTTTTTTACCTCCGGAAGCCAATTGGGCAATACGAGAAGATTCAGGATGAAAAATGGCAGACCCCATACCGATAATAGCTACTGCCAACATGATTATATGGAAATCTTTCGCAAAAGCAAGTATCAGTAATCCAATTAAAGTAAATCCCATCCCTATAGCAAGTGAGAAAGGTTTAGGATTTTTATCTGTATAATAGCCAACTACAGGTTGCAGAATAGAAGCTGTAAGTTGAAACATAAGATTAATAACTCCAATTTGAGTAAAGGAAAAGTGGAATTTATCTTTAATGATAGGATAGATGGCAGGTATAACGGATTGCATGGTGTCATTGAGCAGATGCGCTATACTTATCATCAATAGAATAGAATACGAAGTATTTGTAATTAGCTTTAATGAATTGGGTTGTGCTACACGTTCTTGAGTCATAAGAGGTAAAATTATAAAAGACTATATATTGTTAGAACGAGAATATTTTTACTATCAAAAAACCCTCAAACACAAAATGTATTTGAGGGTTTTACTTTAAAAGACGGCGGCTATCTACTCTCCCACTTTCGCAGTACCATCGACGTGACCGGGCTTAACTTCTCTGTTCGGAATGGGAAGAGGT
>CAYPYZ010000161.1:0-4754 GCA_964414805.1 uncultured Paludibacter sp. | reverse complement strand
AAAATCAATAAAAGTTTTTTTTCGTTATTCATTGTCTGTTTGTCTTTTTTACAATTACCGCCAACTCTTAAATACACGCAAATATACCATACATTTTTAAACCTCCAAAGGATTTTGTCAAAAAAATACTAACAAATTAAAAATTAACCTCATATGTATGAATATTTCATTGCGTATTATTTGTATTTATGTAATATTATACGTAATATTGTGCTTTATATTTTCTATAAAAATATGTAAAATACGCAATGGGATTTGAACTGAAAAAATATAAATTTGAGGTAGGTTAGTATATCATGGCAAAAATGTCACTTAGATACATTTTCCAAACGATGCTACTATGAAAAATGAATTAAAACAACACGCTTCTTATCTGTACAATTCAGTTAACCTCCTAATACATGCTGGAATATCAACGATGTTAAGGCAATCTGAGAATGGCTTGGCTTGAAGAAAAAACAGCATTTGAAAAAGTTGATACAACTAAACAGTCCAATGCTTATGTCGTTTATTGATGCGGAGAGTAAGCTATGAGCGAGATTTCTAAAATTAAGAAGTATCTAATATGGAACAAAATTAATGCATCATTTTCACAATGCTACCATATAAAAGGAATAAGCCTATATTTTACCTTGTTAGAGTATTTTAAATACTCAAACGTAAAAGTTTCTGCCACTCTTGCCATTTTTTTTGTTTGTGGTAGTTGTTTTCCTAACAAATGCAAGTACCAGATAGATCACTACTAAATAAAGTAATAAAAATTCTATTCAAGATAAAAAAGATAATTGGAACTATGATTAAAATTAAATATGAGTATACGATGTGTTTTCTTAGCTTAAACCCTATAAAATGTTTGTTAATTATATTTTATCGATAAACCCTACCTGCTCATACTGCCATCATTAACACATTCTTTATTTTTAATTGTGATTATCTTCGTAGGAAAAAATCAAAATTTTACTATAGCGGACTATAATAAAGAACTTGCACGGAATCCAATTAAAGAAGAATTAAAAGAAAATTTGCATGTTAAAACTCAACAGAAACTACTTGAAAAGCTATTAGAAGAAAATAAAATATTTACAGATTCGGAATTACGCATTACTGATCTTGCAAGCTTGATGGGTACCAATAGAACCTATATTTCTCGTATCATACAAGAAGATTTTCATACAAATTTCAATGATCTGATCAATAGATATCGTGTAAAATATGCCAAGGAATTAATGCTTGAAATTAAAAATAACTATTTAACACTCAATGAAATAGCCATAGCTTCCGGCTTCTCAAGCACGAGTACCTTTTATAGAGTGTTCAATAATTATGAAAAAATATCACCGGGAAAATTTAGAAAAATAATCTCAAAGAGTTAGGGTTTTTCCGGAAGTGCTTTCCTATAACTCCTCACTATCAGCCAAATACCCCATATTACGAAAGGAATACTTAATAATTGTCCCATATTGAATAGCATACCATCTTCGAAAGTTTCTTGGTTGTTTTTTATAAATTCAATTAAGAATCTTGAGAAAAATATGCCTATTAAAAATACGCCGAAGATAAGTCCGGCACGTTTGTAAGCTTCTTTTTTCCAATACAGCCAATAGGTTATGCCAAAGGTTATTAAGCAATAAATCACCTCATAAATTTGGGTAGGATGCATGGGTAAAACTTGGTTATCGCGCACAAAAATAAATCCCCAGGGTAGGGTAGTAGGACCTCCGTAAATCTCTGAATTCATCAGGTTTCCAAGTCTAATCATAGCACCACAAATGGCTACACCAATCACTAATCTGTCGAATACCCAAATAAGGCTTTTTTTGGAAAACTTTCTATCAAATAAATAAGTTGAGATAACGATACCTACAGCACCGCCATGACTTGCCAATCCACCTTGCCAGATATACAGTATTTCAATGGGATTAGCCAAGTAATAACCAGGGTTGTAGAATAGACAATGTCCTATACGTGCACCTAAAACAGCCCCTAAAACTGTGTATAAAAACAGACTATCTATCCATTTTTCGGGAAGCTTTTCATGTTTAAAAAGTTTTTGTGTAATCACGAGGGTAAACCATATGCCTAAAGCCCAAAATAGTCCATACCAACGAATTTGAATACTCCCTAAACTAAATAAAACAGGATCTACATCCCAAGTTATGTAATGCAACATAAGTATATGATTTTAAGTCCTGTGCAGGTTTACCTACCATGACAATGTTTGTATTTTTTACCACTTCCGCAGAAGCAAGGTTCATTTCTTCCAGGACGTTTTTCTGCATGTACAGGCTCAGTTCTTTGATTTTCGCGTGTATCTTGTTTGGTTGGATCTTGTCCACCATGCGAGCTATACTCGTCTTTTTGCGTTTTATAGCGACTTAAATCCATGCGTTGTGCAGGACGAGCTTCCTTCACTTGTTCAGGCTCACGCATAGGAATCTGTCCACGCATCAGGATAGAAACGATTTTCTTATTCATAGACTCCATCATTTCCTTAAACAGTCCGAAAGACTCTAATTTATAGATTAATAATGGATCTTTTTGTTCATAAGAAGCCGTTTGCACAGAATTGCGCAATTCATCCAACTGGCGAAGATGTTCTTTCCATTCATCATCAATTACATGCAACAGAATTTGTTTTTCAAAAGAGCGTACCACCTCTTGTGCCTCTGTATTATAGGCAGTTTCTAAATGGGATGTGATATTGTAAATCCTTTTACCATCAGTGATAGGCACTAAAATATTCTCGTATTGCTGACCTTGTTTTTCATACACTTGCTTGATAACCGGATAGGCAATTTCAGCTAATTTATCCATTTTCCGAGTAAATGATTCCAAGGCCTCTTCAGCTAATTTATCCGAAATATCATTAGGTTTTTGTGCTAAAAACTCTTCTTCCGAAAGGGAAGAATTGATGGCAAGATTTCTAATCAATTCCTCTTGGAAATACTCATAATCTTGCAAATCTTTGGTGTTTTCAACGATATTATCGGACAAATCATAAATCATATTGGTAATTTCTACCCCTATTCTTTCGCCCATTAAGGCATGGCGGCGTTTAGCATAAATCACCTCACGCTGCGAATTCATCACGTCATCATATTCCAACAGACGCTTACGAATACCGAAGTTATTTTCTTCCACTTTTTTCTGTGCACGCTCTATAGATTTAGAAATCATGGAGTGTTCAATCACTTCACCTTCTTGGAAGCCTAACCTATCCATTACAGAAGCAATACGTTCAGAACCAAACAGACGCATCAAATCATCCTCTAAGGAAACGAAGAAAACCGAAGAACCGGGGTCACCTTGACGACCGGCACGTCCCCTTAACTGACGGTCGACACGACGGCTTTCATGCCTTTCTGTACCAATAATTGCCAAACCACCGGCTGCTTTCACAGCATCGCTCAGTTTAATGTCGGTACCACGACCGGCCATATTGGTAGCGATGGTAACTATTCCGCTTATACCGGCTTCGGCCACAATATCTGCTTCACGTTGGTGTAGCTTAGCATTCAGCACATTATGTTTAATTCTTCTGGCAGTCAACATCCTACTTAGCAATTCCGAAATTTCAACGGAAGTAGTACCCACCAAGACCGGTCTTCCCGCTGAAACCAAGGCATCAATTTCCTCAATAACAGCATTATATTTCTCACGTTTAGTACGATAAACGCGGTCTTGCATATCATTTCTGGCAATGGGTCTATTGGTAGGAATCACTACCACATCCAATTTATAGATATCCCAAAACTCACCGGCTTCAGTTTCGGCAGTACCCGTCATACCCGCCAATTTATTATACATCCTGAAATAGTTTTGCAGGGTGATAGTTGCAAAGGTCTGTGTAGCCGCTTCTACCGTCACATTTTCTTTGGCTTCAATCGCTTGGTGCAGTCCATCCGAATAACGGCGACCTTCCATGATACGACCGGTTTGCTCATCTACAATTTTCACTTTATTTTCCAAAACGACATATTCTATATCTTTTTCAAATAAAGTATAAGCCTTTAATAATTGGTTGATGGTATGTACACGTTCCGATTTTATCGCATAATTTTGATGAATTTCATCTTTTGCAGCTTGTTTATCGGTGGGGGATAGGGTAGTATCCTTTTCAATTTCAGCAATTTCAGAACCCACATCCGGCAACACAAAGAACTTTGGATCTTCCGTATTGCCGGTAATTAAATCAATACCTTTATCGGTTAGGTGAATACCACGATTTTTTTCATCAATTACAAAATACAAGGGATCAGTAGCAATATGCATATTTTTATTTTGCTGCTCCATATAATACTCCTCTGTTTTAAGGAGTTGCGCCTTCACACCCTGTTCACTTAAAAACTTAATTAGCGGTTTATTTTTAGGAAGCCCTTTAAAAGAACGGAAAAGCGCCAAAGCACCTTCTTCACGTTTCTTTTCATCTTCGGAGTTCATTAATTCCTTTGCTTCCGCTAAATACTTGGTAGCCAATTGCCTTTGTGCAGATACTAATTTTTCTACCTTAGGTTTCAATTCATCAAAAAGTTGGTCATCGCCACGTGGTACGGGACCTGAAATAATCAAAGGCGTCCGTGCATCATCCACCAACACCGAGTCGACCTCATCCACAATAGCATAATTATGCTTGCGTTGCACCAAATCATCCGGATTAGTCGCCATATTATCACGCAAGTAATCGAAACCAAATTCATTATTGGTACCAAAAGTAATATCAGCAAGGTAAGCTTGGCGACGTTCTTCGGAGTTAG
>CAYPYZ010000160.1:0-4756 GCA_964414805.1 uncultured Paludibacter sp. | reverse complement strand
AAAGCCAATTACTATCAAGGCTAAGATCCTGGCGGTCCATTTTATTATTGAATGTAAACCTTGTTTCATTTTCAATATGGATTATACGTGATGTGTTTTGGATTATTCAGTAAAAAGGTCGAGTATGCGAGCCGTAAGGGATTGTCCCATAAGGGAGGCTTGCTGCACGTAAACACTCTGAAGAAATCTATATTTCATCATCTTCGACAGTATTATCCACAAATTTTCCTTCTTCTTCTATCAAATAATCTCTTGGTATTTGTTTACCCATTGCCTTTTCAATTCGCTTTAAAATATGTTCTTTACGGTCTAAAAAGAAACCATAAAAATCATCTCTATACATTAATTCAGGATTAACCACATGCGAAAGTAAAATATTATTGAAATCACTATCAGATACTCCTGCATGTTTCTTTAACCGTTCCAAATATTTACTAGGGGCATCTCCACTAACAATTCTATTGGTGCGACCAGATAAAGGTGTTTTATTGATTATACAATCATAGTCATTACGAGGAATATTGTTTTTCTCGCACCATGCGACTGGGAAAATATGATGTATGTCTATTGACTCTGAAAAATATGTAATAAAATCAATTTTCGTCGCAGATAACCAATCCTTTGTATCGTCATTCATCATTAATGCGTATACTCCCTTGTATGCGGCACTGTTTCTTGTTCGCAAGGTATTTAGTCGCGAAGGTGAAAAGTTAGCATCATAAATTGTTTTTGGTTCTTCTGCATCGTTTCCAATCCATTCGGTTACTTGTACCGTATCCAAGGCATAGCGGGTTTCGTTTGCAGAACCATAAAGCTCACCGAAAACACCACACCAAAACCAACGCATAAGTTTACTTTTATTTCCCATATTATCAACCTTATCACCAAGTTCTGCTAAAATTGCTGACATTGGAACAAGCTGGGTACTATATGGCAAATCTCTTGAATTAAAAATATGATTCTCAACAAGTATTTTAGCTGCCTTAATAAAGCCCCTTACAATCTCATTGCGATAATTTTTATAATCTGATAAAGTCAAATTGAGCATTTCCTTGCGCTTCGCACTAACGGCTGGAATATTATCACTCAAACCATTTGAAATTGCTTCTGTTCGTTTTTTGAATGATGAGTAAAGTGTAATTGCCTGAATAATATCGGTGTTGCTGGTATTGTTAAGTATTTTGTAGGGCTTAAACTCATTTTTTATGTTTTCCCAATCCGTTTTTAAATCAAATTCATCGGAAGCAAAAGTGGCTGTTAAAAGTTCAAATACAGTTAATGAAACGCCGCCAGTATTAACTTTTTCAAAAACCTGACAAACCGCTTCTTTTGGATTTTCCTTTTTCATTATAATTACGGGAAGAGTATAAGTACTAAAATTTTTGATAATTTGTTCGTGGAATTCATTTATAAATCTGATCTTTTCTTCATTATATTTCCAATATTTCATAAATTTCATTTGCCAGTTTAGAAATTCATCTACCATATAAACGGGATACATAAAATTCTTGAACTCATTTTCTTCAATTGATAAATTTAAAACCTCATCACGTCCTATGTTCTCTGTAATGATCTTGTTTTCATTTATGGAAAAGATTGCTTCTTCTAAATCAGAATCCGGATCTAGGGCTTTGTTCATATCAATGTAGTACCAGCGCTTTATTTCATATCCCTTGGAATTATGAGTATTAACAACTCGATTGGTAACTATTGCCTGATATAACGAAGTAATTCTCTGCTGTCCGTCAAGAATCAACATTTCAGGTTTTGAACCATTTATTCCAATTACACCTTCTACTGGTTTGGTTTTAAATCTAATATTCTCATTTCCAGTCTCTAACAGCATTATAGCTCCAATAGGGAATGACTTGGCTACCGATGCAATTATTCCTTTAATCCTGTTATCATCCCAGATCCAACCTCTTTGGAAGTCCGGTAATTGTATTTTTCTGGAATCAACGTCTTTTAATATTTCATAAAGACTTATTTTGGTTGAATCAAATGATTCCATATTTCTCCTATTTCTAATTTCTGTTTTGTTTTTTAATTGGCATAACTGCTATTTATTACCTTTTGCCCGGTTGTGGGTAATGCACAACATCTGGCAGTTCTTGATATCGGTTGCGCCGCCCTTGCTCCAGGCGGTCACATGATCGGCGTCCATTTCAGTTAACTTCCAAATCTTACTCTTACTGGCGTCATGTCCAACGGCGCACAACGGACAATTGGATAGGCCTTTAGTTTTGGCTACTGTAGTCTGCTTTTCGTAAACAGTTCTCTTGGTCGCTTCATCAAAAACCCGGACCTCAAGCAACTTTGTATTAACCGAACCGCCCAGGATATATTCAAAAATCCCCTTGCGGTTTTTGACGTATGGATCGCTATAGAGTTTTTGGACCGCGGTCGAAACCTTTTTAGGATTATAGGCTTGCTTGTGATATTCTTCGTACAGACGCCCCCATTCCAGTCCGCACATTTCTTTCTCGACATCCTCAAAAACACCCGAGACCCAGTCAATCACTGTATTAAAATAGGTTTTTAATTCAGTGATATTGTCATCGTAACGGTGCAAGCTCATATATTTTCCAATCGGTCTAATATGTCTCGGATCATAATTCTTATCTTCCCAATCCTTACTGACCCATTCTAAAGCTCTTTCCAGAAAATGTTGCCGGTTGGCGCTGCCTTTAATATAAGCGCTCCATTTTTGAATATTGGCATTCTGGCTGTTGCTGAACTCTTCCTTGCCGAGGGTTACAAAAGGACCGGAATATATCGCGTTATTGAATTCCTGATCATTTAGAGGGATACCTTCAGTATTGATTATTTTAAACCACTCTTTGATCTCGCTTTCAGCACCTTCACATTCATAAATAGTGAGTTTCGTTTCCAATATTCTGGTCTGCTTGTCACTGGCAATCCCGCTAAAATACTGCTCCATGCCGTTATCGTCTTTGACGGCGAATTTATTGGTCACATAACGCCCGAAACTGGTAATACGCTGCTGGCCGTCCAGAACTTCAAATTTATCTTCACGCACTTTCACGAAATAGATCAATCCCAACGGATAGCCCTTGAGAAGGGAATCGATTACAGCCACATCTTTCTTGCCGTCGGCATAGATATAGTTGCGCTGGTACTCCGGCTGGATGGTCAGTTTGCCGGACAGGCCGAACAGCCCCTTGCCCTCGAGTTCGTTATAGACAAAGCCTTTACAAATATCTTTGACAGTGATGTCGGTTTTTAGTGTTGTAATCATTTTATAGTTATCCTATGTTTAATAAGTACCCGTTGATAGACTTTTTCCAATAAACCATCCTTAACTATCACTCCACTTGCATTCAAATCATAAGTTCCTTTTTTCCGGAACTTATCTAAATACGCCTGTTTGCATTCTGCTGTCGTATATATTTTTGTTTTCATTTTATACAGGTCTTCATTTTCACACATTCCAACAATTTCAAACTGCTCCGGGCTATATTTATCAAGGAAACTAATCGGTACGCCCATCACGCCCTCGTAATCTCTGGGGATGGAGTCCGTAAAAGGCACTTCAATGGCGTCGTAGTTGTCATAGCGATCGTAGGATTTTTTACCTCTAAGCTCTTTATGCTTGCTGTATTTCAGATTTTCCGCCATGGTCATGAGTTTCAGCGGCTGGTGACGGCGGCCATGGTCGAGGTTAGTAAACCAACAAACATTACGAAATTTCACTAATCCTGTTTTTTCATCAAAAACCCCTGAGGCGAATTCGCGCGTATTGGGTGTATAAAAATATGCATTACCTGCATGAAAACCATTTCCTAACCAAAGATTATTATTTTTAATTAGAGGAAATATTTCTTTATATGTAATTGCATTTAAACTGCCAATAATGGCGAATAATTTATTGTAGTCAAATAACTGTTTAACATATTCGCGAAAAAGACTGAACGGCGGATTTGTTACTACGATGTCGGACTGTTTCAGCAGGTCTATACATTCAGCGCTACGGAAGTCTCCATCACCTTCAAGAGGCGTCCAGTCGTTGTGTTTGTTGGCCTTTAACTGCTTGGCAACATCCTTTAGGTTTAACTCGCCGTCATTATCTATGTCATGCACTTCGCTAACGATAAATTTATTTGCGGTTATCTTGGGACGGCCTTTTGATTTTGTGGTAGTATTGTCATCGCCAAATAACTTTAGTTGCGTATTGGCAATGGGCGAATTTTTATAGCTGGTAGTGATGAGCTGTTTCAGTCCAAGCTTGTTAAAATTAAGCACGAAATAGCGAAAGAAATTACTCTCGAACGGATCATCGCAGTTGCAATACACTATTTTACCGCGAAATACATCCGGATCGTATTCCAGATAGGCATTCATTTCGATTTCGATATCGTGGTACTGGGTATAGAACTCGTCGTTCTTTGCCCGTTTTGCGTTTGTAAGATTTATGTTTGCCATGCTTTTTTCACTTTACTTTCTTCGCCCGCCACGGACGGCGGGCGTCTTGGGGACGTGATTAAGAAATTGTTTTATCTACCATATCATACTTTCAAGCAAAAAATATGGCGCAATTTTTCGTCAAAACATGTGTACACATAATTTATTGGCGTATATCCGCCCGTTCTTGGGATAATAGACGCCATCCCGTCATTTAATTTCAAAGCCGCACCTATGGATATATCCGAATTCATTCAGGCTTATTCTAATAATTAAAACCATCAAATTCAATGGAAATTATTTTTTAGTTGAGAGTTCCGAGTTGCGAGTTTAT
>CAYPYZ010000159.1:0-4791 GCA_964414805.1 uncultured Paludibacter sp. | reverse complement strand
CATCTAATGCAAACTTTTGCAAATAAGTCTGTTCAACTAAATTTATACCTTTTATTTCGTTATTGCTAAAAATGGTTTTAGCAATAACACTAATTGATGAAAGTCCAGTAACTTCCCAACCCCATCCTGCAATCCCATTTCCCGCCTGACTATTATAAACCAATGAAATATTAGGTTGCATTCCATTAATTCCCGGCGGACATTCTATCGGGATAGTATAAGTAGCTGCTCCTGTTGGGCTGACGGCAAATTGTCCGGGGATGCTTCCTACCACCGCTCCTTGAGTTGGGTCGGTTGTGATTTGTCCATTAGGAAGTGCATAGCTGTTTTCAGTTGGTGGGAAAAGTAGGCCTGCATCAATTTTAGCCGAAAAACTATTGCTTGTAGAAGCACTATATATAAATCCTGGCTTTAAAATAATCTCATCACGAGCTATATATGTTTTATTAGATCCACTTTGATTATCATTTAAAATAAAATTTGCTTGAGGAGGTATCTGTGATTGTATTTTCTGAACAATAGTTGCAAATACAAGAATTAGAATGAAAATATAGTATTTATATAAATTCAGCATATAGAGTTGATTTAAGGGTGTTTATTTAAATTTTTCCTCTAAAATATTTATCTTTCTATCTTGGTCTATAATATATAAAGTAAGTTCTTCTATTTTTTTTAATAGTAACTTATTCATTTCAACTAAGTTTATTCCATTTTCTTTTACTTCTTCTGCGGTGGGTATTTCTGGCAAATGACCATTAGATTCAATAAAAGCATGTAGATCTTTAAGTGGTTGAAGATGATAATTTTTATTAAATACATAGTCAGGAAAATTATCAATACTTTCAATTTTAACTTCTGAGGCACGAATTGTTCCTTTAACATCAATGTCTTGGTTAAATATAAATTTGGGTTTTGTAGTGTTGAAGTGAATTCCTGAATTATCTCGTGCCCCAACTTCCACTATGCCATATTCAGTCTTAATTTGCAAAGAGCCACCAACCCCACTTCCTCTTATGGCTCCATCAATGTGTAATTTTTCTTTTGGAACATCCACTCCTATACCGACTCTGCCACCCGGACTTGTCATGATAACATTAGCATTAGAAACATATCTATTGATGTAGATAGTGGGATAGCCATAGCCGTTGGGATTGCCTTCTAATATAAGATATCCTTCATTACTACCCCTGATTCTTCCACCGTTTACTGCGCCAAAACAAGTATAACTATTATAGTCTTTACCCAAAATGGCAGCTACTTTAGAACCTCTATAGGTTTCGTAACCAGAAGCTCTGAAAACTCCTTTACTCAATTCTAAATCTCCATCTACTACAATTGATTCACTACTACCAGTATTAGATATTTTGGAAAACTTTATAGTTATTACTGGATCTATATCTAAGACTGTACCTGAACATTGTAAAACAAATGTCAAATCACTGCCTGAAAACACTCCGGAGTATTCACCTAAAGCCGATTGATTCAGTATAAGTGCATTTGTATCAATCAATAATTCGCCTGTATAAGAAGTAGATAAATATGCATTATTAATCCGTGTGATTTTTACAGGGGTGTTCTTAGGTAGTTTGAGAATCCATACGTACTCATTGTTAGTTGCATAATCAGTCTTGGATATCTCAATTTTGCCACTTAAACTGTCTGCGCTATAAATAATAGAAGAAGTCTGTGAGGAAATAGATGTAATAGATAAACAGAAAATTAGTAGTAAAAAATAATAAATGCCATTTGTCTTCATGATGATTGTTTTTAGGAGTTAAGTATTGATTTAGTGTAATAATCTACTCAGCTTAATTAAGTTGTTAAAGTTTTACAATGGCTTATGATTTCAATCTTTTAAAAAAATAGAAAGTTCACTGTTTTATAATCTTAACCTCTTTCCATTTATTATTAATTTTTACCCTTAATATATACCATCCCTTGGGTAAGTTTATCATGGGTATAGGATTATTTCCTTGCTTTGCCTTCGTGTCAAGAAGGATATGCCCCAGTTCATCAAAAAGATTAAGTTGGATGTTATCATCTTGGTTTTTACTTTGTATCACAACTTCAATATTGCCTTTTGTTGGATTTGGATAAACTAAGATTGTTACTTCATCAAGTTCATCCTCTGTCACCGTACTATCAATTTGTGTGTTTGATGGAAGTTGCTGTGGGGAAAGAATCAGTGTTTTTCGGTTAATGCGATTGCCTGCTTCATCATAAGCATACTGGATACTCTGTGCATTTGTAATTGTGATATTCAGTAAAACATAGCATATCAGCAATAAAGTTGTCGTATATTTGCGTATTGACATAACAGAAGTGTTTTGGGTATTTAATAACAATCTACCTCTCATAATCATCAATGATGCAAAGTAAAAAAGAAAACATAAACACAACAACATAAAAAATATGTTTAAAAACATTGATTTTAAATAATATTATTAGTCGGACTTATATTTTTTATATGCTTGTAAATTTACAATATATTTCTATTTATAAATAAGGGTGTTCAATTTCACAATTAAACACCCTTGCTTGCAAAAGTAAAAAACAAATCTAATTTAACCTCATCTACTGAACAAAGCTATTCAAGGTTTTTCTTAATACGGGATTAGGTTCTTCCTCGCTTGTATTATCGTTATTATTTGCATTTCCATATTTGTATGTCACATTATGTATTTGCTCCAAAGTGTCGTCAAATGAACTTACGTGAACGGCTATCATTACTGAATCGGCATCTTCTACTTGTAAAGCACTGATATCGAAGGATGCAAGTCCCGCAAATTGGTAAAATTGATCGTCGTTATTGGCATTATGCCTAAACTCTAAATGTATTTTATTGTCAGTAAATACCTTGGAACTATCTGATACTAAGTTGATATAATGAGGCGTGTCATTGGCATAGCCTCTATAGTAAAAACTAATGTTTAAGTAATTTCTACCTATCCATAATGAGTTGATTTCTGTCCAATCATTGCCAATGCTGTCTTGCGTTTCGGGCGTAATATTGAAAATACCTTTGGTAAGAACTTCCATAGCATCTGTCACACGTACATCGTAATCGTACATACCTGTTTCAGTCTTATCTGAAAGTATATTGTAATAGATTAAGTAACGACTACCATCTTCCGGTTTGAAATAATCTGTGTATCCTTCGGCAAACCACAACAATTTATCATCATCACGACGCATGAAAAATTGCTTCTTCAATTCAGGGTTCTCAATAGTTACCAAGGATTGTAGAAACTGGGGTTGTGGATCTCTGTTGTCATTCAAACAACCGGTGAAAAACAATGCGATAAACGCAAAAGATAAGAGTCTAAATTTCTTGTACATAAACATTTTCAATTAAAAACAGTAAGTAGATGAATTGCTTGTAGTATTTGTTGCAAATAAATAAACATTGCCATTTATTTAACTAAATTTAAATACTTATAGCGAAATAAATGGCAATGCCTATCTAAGAGATTTGTAGTTTACTCGAATATGTCAATAGGCATTTTCGTCGCCTTGTACATCCTGTAAATCTGTTTGTTTCTTCTCCAAAGCTCTCCAAGCAATGATGATGTAAGTCAGCACGATAGGGATCAGTATGGATACCCACGACATCGCTTTAAGCGTAAATTCGCTGGAGGAAGCATTGTAAATAGTCAGTGAACTTTGCAGATCGGCGGTGGATGGGTAGAAGGCGGTGTTGTTGTAACCACTTATTAGTAGCAGACTTGTAACTACTACCACTGTTCCGGGACCGGTAAACCAAATGCCTTTCCTGTAAGATGGCTTGATGATAGACATGATGATGCCGTATAATACTGCCAAAACACCCAATAAAAAGGCTATGCCTATCATCGGTATTTCAATCATATTGTGGAAGTATTTGTATTTTTCTAAAACCACCTGTCCATCAGCTTTTACGGCAAATCCTTCAGATAAGAAAATGGCTATTACGAAAGCTAAGAAAAAAACCACAAAAGGAATAGCATTGTATAAAAGGAATTTGTGCGAACGTTTTTCTAAAGCTTCATGACTGATTCTGTTGATGAAGAAAAGCAGGGCTTGTACGCGTGCCAAGAAGAACACGGTAAAACCTAAAAACAGATTGCGTGGACAAAGCAGTGCTTCTAAGCCATGCCATGGATTGCCCCAGCGACTGATAATCGGGGAACCTATATTGGCTATATTGCTTTTGCCAACGGTGAAATCTGATCCTGTAAAGAAAGTGGCTAAAGCTACGCCTATCAAGAAAGTACCTAATAAACCATTGATGAAAAGTAGGGTTTGATAGGTTCTTTTTCCGTAGATATTGCCGGGTTTGGATTGAAATTCATAGGAGAATGCTTGTATGGTGAAAGCAAATAGTATGATCATCCATACCCAGAAAGCGCCACCGAAACTGGTGGAGTAGAAGAGGGGGAAGGAGGCGAAAAATGCTCCTCCAAAAACTACTAAGGTCGTAAAGGTAAAGCTCCATTTACGTCCCAGTACATTCACTAAAATTTTCTTTTCATCTTCTGTTTTGGAAAGCGAAAAAATCATGGATTGTCCGCCTTGTATGAAAAGTAGAAAGCTCAGTAATCCCCCTAATAGGGAGATTATGAACCACCAATAGTGTTGAAGTATGTCGTATGTTGTCATATTAAAATGATTTATAAATTTTTTATTTGTTTTTCTGGCTTAATTCGCCTCTTCATTTTTTTTACACAAAAATCTAAATATAATTTTAATCTTTTTACTCGTCTCTTCCTTTTTGGCTTGACCCAAAAAGGAAGCAAAAAAGTCAAGACTTCC
>CAYPYZ010000158.1:0-4816 GCA_964414805.1 uncultured Paludibacter sp. | reverse complement strand
CCCGCTCGACATGCTTACTTACCCCTTCTACCTGCTGTCAAAACCAAACAGCCCCATTGTATACTTTGGGTGATAAAATTGCTCTATATTGAGCAATCATCTTAAAAACAGGCACTAATAATACTCCATATTAATAGTGCCTGCAAAGATACGAAATAAAGTTGATTTGTGAAACGAAAGGAAATGTGACTTCGACTTCGCTCCGTCATCTCGATTGTAAATGAACCGTGACTTCGATTTCGCTCAATTAGCTGTTAAATGCTCATTAATTCTCTTCAATTGGAAGCATAGCCAATAATAAATCTTTGTGATTTTCGTAAAAAATTCTTGCGCCTACATGTGGATCTTGATCTTTCGCTACCTCATCCATCAATGCATATAACATTTCTTCCGAAAGTTTAAATTGCTCGAAGAATCCTGCTATTGCAGGCTGATCTTCTTTAAAACCCTTGCGTGAAACTATGGTAATTTCATCTGTCGGATAAATGCCTTGCGGATCTTCTAAAGTTTTTAAATCATATTGCGACCACATAAAATGGGGTTTCCATCCGGTAATTACAATCCATTCATCTTTAGAAACTGCTCTCTTCAAGGCTGTTATCATAGATGTCTCTGAGGAAGAAATTTGTTTATAATCCAATGCATAATCTTCAATGACCTTTTCTGTATTGGCATGAATACCGGCACCTGTACCTATTCCAAATATCTTGGATGAAAATTGCTCTTTATGGGTATTCAGTTCCTCTATAGAATTGATATCTACGTAAGTAGGGACTACCAAACCCGTAGTTCCTGAGTCGAAAATAACACCAACTATATCTAATCCTGACTCGTAACGTGCCCAATAATCTTGATGGGTGTAGGGAAGCCAAGCATCTAAACAAACATCCGCTTCGCTTTTATATAAAGCGGCATAGATAGGTCCGGGCTCTAATCGCTTGAGCGATACAGTATAATCTTGCTCCTCTAATACTACTTTCGCTAAATGCGTTACTGCAATGCCTTCCGCCCAATTAGGATAAAGCATTAATACATCTTGTTTGACACTTCTCGTACAAGAACTTACTAATAATAAAGTAATTACACTTATAACTACAGTTAGTTTTCTTAAAATTTTCATATTTGTTGTTTTTATATTTTCACAATAAGTTGAGATTTATTGTTTTAAAATGTTTATAACTCAATTTAAATTAATTAGTTGCATTATTTTGTTTTCCCTGAAGGGATTGCGTTAGACGATCCAAAATAATCGCCAATATCACTATGCATAATCCTGCCTCAAATCCTAAAGCTACATCAGCTTGTTGGATACCGGCATATACGCTTTCTCCTAATCCGCCGGCTCCTACCATTGAAGCAATTACCACCATGGATAAAGCCAACATAATCACTTGATTGATACCGGCTAAAATAGTAGGCATGGCCAATGGAATCTGAACCTTCATCAAGGTTTGTCTGTAAGTACAACCAAAGGCCACAGAGGCTTCAATAATTTCTTTGGGGACATTGGTGATACCTAAGGTAGTCATCCTGACCGCGGGAGGCAAAGAGAAAATAACAGTGGCTAATACTCCCGGCACATTTCCTACAGAGAAAAATAATATAGCTGGAATCAGATATACAAAGGCAGGCATAGTCTGCATAAAGTCTAAAATAGGACGAATAACCGCATAGGCGGTTGAACTGCGTGCCCCCCATATGCCAAGTGGAATACCTACTATCAGACTTAAAAAAGTAGAAACAATTACCAAAACCAAAGTCTCCATGGTTTCATTCCAATAGCCCATCCAGTGTATAACTGCCATGCCCAATACAAAGAAAATCGGTAGTCCTAATAGTTCCTTGAAATGATCTTTAAACTTAGAACCCTTTTCTAATTTCCTGAATTTCAACCAAAAAATCAGCGATGTTAATATTAAAATTACTATATAAAAGGGTAGAAAATCTATAGCTTTTTGCAATGCATCAATGCTGTTTTCTATCATGATGGTCAGCTGATCAAAAAATGGTGTACCTATATCCGAAAGCCATTCTACAAAACGTTCTACATATATTCCTATATTCATAATCTGCATACTTTAAGTTTTAATGATTAGCACTATCAATAATTTCTTTCACTTCATCGTCTTCGTAGCCCGTAACCATCAGCACCACATCCGAATGTTTGATATATCCCAAAGGATAATTTTTCTCATTGACCATCACCAAAGGGTATTTTTGATCGATAAAAAGTGGTAACATATCAGAAACCAAGTGCTCTTCATCAACTACAGGAACTTGAATTAATATATCATCCAAGCCCTTCCCGTTTGCAGCAATCTTCCTTTCTACATGCCTTTTTAGTACAAAGCCGGCAAAGGATAAGTCTTTGTCCATAACCGGTAACAGCTTGATATTGTGCTGCTCCATCATCCGCAAGGCAGTAGCCAAACCATGTTTATTGAGCTTCAATCGCGCCTTAAAAGGTTCGCAAATAGTGGAGGCTGTAATGATTTTTGACTTATCAATATTGCCGATAAAATCACTGACATAATCATCAGCAGGTTGCATTAAAATATCTTCTGAACTGCCTTGTTGCACTACCACGCCATCTTTCATAATAGCAATAGTATTCCCCAATTTCAAGGCTTCATCCAAATCATGCGTAATAAAAATAATGGTCTTTTTCAGTCTTTGCTGAATAGCAATCAATTCATCTTGCATCTGTGTTCGGATAAGTGGATCTAAAGCGCTGAATGCCTCGTCCATCAAAAGAATTTCGGAATCATTGGCTAAGGCCCTTGCCAAACCAACTCTTTGTTGCATACCGCCACTTAATTCCTCAGGAAAAGAATGTTCATAGCCTTTCAAACCCACTAAATCAATAATCTCTTTAGCATGCTTTTCACGTTCTTCTTTAGTGATATTTTTAATTTCCAATCCGAAAGCTACATTTTCTAAAATAGTACGATGTGGTAATAATCCGAAACTTTGAAACACCATACCAATTTTCTTTCTTCGCAGGTTCAATAACTTCTGTTTGTTCATTTTGGTAACATCCTCACCATCAATGAAAATACTTCCTGAAGTAGGAGTGTTCAGCATATTAAAACATCTTATCAGGGAGGATTTTCCACTTCCCGAAAGGCCCATCACTACAAAAATTTCGCCTTCCTGAATGGATAAATTTACATCGTTTACAGCAATAATACATTTGGTACGTTTCTGAATGGATTGTTTCGAGCGACCTGATTTCAGCATACGCATAGCTTGTTGCTTGGCTGTACCAAAGATTAAGTGTAAGTTTTTGACTTCTATCTTATTCATTTTTATTAAAAATAATAACCAATATTAATATTAAACCTACTGTTCCATCTTGCATTGGCATTGCCTGCACCTAAACCTTCACCAAAATTGGATGTCAACCATGGCTGATTTTTACCTAAAGCGTAATCTATATAGGTGTAAATAGGACCAGAAGTAATTAAAACACCAGGAATTAAATGTTCGGTATTGAAGTAATCACTATTTTTTTTGTCAACAACAGAATAATCTATATATGGCTGGATGCTGTTAATCAATTTTGTATTAATAGGGATTTTATACGCCAAACCCACCACATAAATCATCCCTTGCGTTGCAACATCATAGGCTGCTCCATAAGCTGCCATTTGTAGAATATCCAATTTATTACCAGCATTGTCAACTGCATTATAGTGATAATCAATAACTTCAGCTTTAAAGTTTAGATTGCCTATATTAATTAGAGAATGAGCAGCCCAAGTAAATCCCCAATCTGACTGATTCAGAGCGCTATTGTAGATACTGCCTAATTGTCCCGAAAGTCCAAATTCAACACCCGGAGCAATTTCATAACGAGCACGCACGTTGAATTGATTTAATTCTCGAATGGCGGCATTGGTTAAAATACCATTAGCATAGCCGGTTGTAGGCACTACAGCATAGGAATATCGACCATTTCCAACTGCATTATCCAATGTATTATCGGAAATGCTCCCTTTGGGGGCAGCTTGCCGGAAATAGGCTGCTTCAACAATGAAATCATTCCATGTTTGTTTAAAACCTATACCCGTATTGTGTGTATCTTCTAATCCAAGGTAATAAGGAATCTGGAACCACCATGAATGTGAAGCAAAATCCGCTATTCCAAAGGGTTTTTGAAAAACGCCCAAACGAGCGTACAGATTATCATTGATGGCATAACCAATGTATCCGTGATGCATAAAATGCGCTTGCGATTCAGGATAAAATCTATATTGCATACTCATATCAAATCCATTTAAGTGAGCATCAGCATTTAAAAACCAAGTGTCGGCTTTTACATAGGCGTCTAATGCGTCATTGCTGAGCTCATAATTCTCATATACAGCATTATAGCGCAAGGCACCACCAATTTTTACGAAATTTTTGTCGGCTTGTTCAGTAGCCATTACAAACAAGGAAAGAAAGCTAAGAAAAAATAAAGTTTTTGTTTTTTTAAACATTGTAAATTTGAGTTTATAAATTCAATTATCTTCGATTATCTTTAATTATTTTAATCATAGGGCATTGCAAATACCTCCGTTTGTTCGGTGATGTTACAATCAAGTTTCCAACAAATATCAATTTGTCAGAGACTTACCAACGTATAATTTAATTTTGCTAAAAAAAGAGAATACGAATAGATTTCAGTACGTCAAAGTAAACAGATAAAAAACGGTTTCAGGCCTCAACGCACCGACTTGCAAGTGAATAATTAAGTCGTGAAATGCGCATTGCAATGTGCAAACAACAATCTGCAAAGATACTAAAAATATTGAAAAAGGGAAATTTGAAT
>CAYPYZ010000157.1:0-4841 GCA_964414805.1 uncultured Paludibacter sp. | reverse complement strand
TATGATGATGCAGGTTTATTTCATTTTAATTTCGGATGGGGAGGCAATTACAATGGGTATTATGTCATCAATACCAATTCGACTTTCCGCGTAGGATATAAATTTGGAACCAACTTAGGAACTTCATTTAGCATTTCTCCGACAAGTATCAAAGCAAATGTGCAAGATTCATTAGCATTAATTGATCTGCACAATATTTCTGAAGGTAAAACTAAATGGGATTTATCCTTGCCCGTTAACCAATGGGAAGGTGTCCGTATGATGAATGACAGGGTAATCAAATTGGATTTAGGTACTCACAAAGTGCTTGCGGGCGAGATTCCTGCAAGTATAGGTAATCTTACTGCCTTGCGTGACCTATTTATCGTTGGAAATTTTACAGGCAACTTGCCTACTTCTATCACCAATTTGACCGCATTGAGGACTTTATCTATTCAAGCAATGGATAAAGAAATATTTACAGGTGTCATTCCTGAAAATATTGAAGCACTCACCAATTTACAAGAACTCCGTTTGATAGGTATGCGAGGAACGATTCCTAATGCTATAGGTAATCTTACCCATTTAAAAATATTAGACCTCAAAAATGGGCAGCTTACCGGTTCCATCCCGCAAAGCATATCGCAACTTACACAATTAACCGAAATCAATCTGTGGAATAACCAATTAACGGGCAATATTCCCGATATATTTGGAAATTTAAGCCAATTAAACACTCTCAATATTATAGGAAATCAACTGACAGGTAATCTGCCTGAAAGTTTAGGCAACTGTCGTCAAATTTACACTTTAGCTATTAGAGAAAATCAACTTTCGGGGGCTGTACCTGCATTTATCGGTAATTTTAAAAGACTTACTTCTTTAGATATCAGTAAAAACAAATTCACAGCCTTACCCAATGAAATCGGTCGTTTGTCGTTGTTGCAAACATTAGATTTGTCCGATAATCTATTAGAAACCCTATCCGATTCTATCGTGCTTTTGCAAAATTTGATAGATTTCAGGGCTTTCAATAATCAAATTGCAACAGTGCCGGAGGGTTTTGGACTATACCCCATGTTGAGAGATTTTTATTTTCAGAATAATAGGCTTACCGTGTTTCCGGAAGCCTTATGTGAATTATCTAAACTTAAGACCTTAAGTCTAAGCGATAATAATATTCAAAAATTTCCTTCGCTGATTGCCTCATTGCCTGCAAAATTAGAAGAATTTAGTCTGAAAAACAACCAAATACATGGAACCATTCCGGCTAATTTACTCAATCACCCGAGTCTGAACTATTTGAATTTAAGCGATAACTATTTTACTTATGAGGATTTGCCTTTTTCAGATGAAAAATACAAGTTCAAAGTGGGTGAACAAAAATTAGTTCCTTTGAGCAAACAACTGTTTAAGGTCGGGTTGGGCGATACTTTGCGCATCGATATACGCGATATCAGTCCGTTTCATGTTGCCACCAACGAATATCACTGGAAAGCAGTTAAAAACAACAAGATTTTTGAAAATAATCCTGTACTGACAGTGCTTATTGACAATAAAAACATCAACGAACGCTATATCTGTACAGTTACCAATCCCGATGCGCCTGTTTACACTTTTGTGTTAGGCGAGAATTTTCAATACGATTTCCCTTGTTTGGATTTTGTGGAGACTGATACTTTATCTTTTCTCTTAGCAACTGAGGAGGAACTTTTGGCCGAACGATACCCGGACAGCCGCATTTTAATCGCTGAAAACCTTTCGCAAAAAGAGGTTAATGACGGTTTGGTTACATTGACAAGACCTGCCAAAGTGAGAGGTGCTATCCAATGGCAGGCTTCTGCGAATGGTGTGGATTGGTACGAGCTTTCGGAACAAATGACGCAAAACGATTTGAAAGTGAACTTAGTCAGTACATCAGCCAAAGAATTGGTACTGGCACCCAAGACTTCCGCTTATTACCGTTGTGCCGTGCAGGATATCAATTGTGAGCCGCTTTACAGCGATACCATTCAAGTCAATCCTTTTGGAGATCTGTTGTTTGATGATATTATTCCTGTGTCTGAAACCGATATTACCATTGCGGTGGATAGCATTGAAATCACTGTTCCGGCTAAAATATTCGATGAAAATTTCCGCTTGACGGTGGTGAAATTGGACAATCCACCTGCTTTTCCTGAAGGAACGACAGGAGGCGCTGTATATGATGTAACAGCCAGTTTTGGTTCTACTTTCGAAAAACCTCTATTGATTAAATTCAACAATCTTGACCCTGCATTATTGTCTGACCCTAAACAACTGATGACCGTCAAACCGGTATATTATGATGATGCGGAACAAGTTTGGAAAATTTACGAAGAAGGCGGTATTGATATCAAAGACAGCACGGTAGTTTTTTATACCCATCACCTGACTAAATTGTCATGGACGGCCTTTGTGCATGGTTCATATACCCATATTGCACGTGGAGAGCATGTTGATGTGATTTACAAATGGGGAACGGAAACCGGCGAGGAAAATAATTTCATGGGTTATCAATATACCAATAAAGAGAAAAAACCTTGGCATAGGGATGAAACCGATCCGGATACAGATTCGGATGGAACGCCTCTGATGATTCAAGATATGGTGCATTATATGGATGAAATTGTTAAGACTTTCAAAGCTAAAGGTTTTAAAACGCCCGATTTGAAATTCAATGTATATGCTTCCAATTTAGGATATGATGGGGCTTTTGGACAAATCAATGCCTTTGGGTATATGGCCGGACGCGGGTATTTCAAAATAAATACGGCATTGGCCACTTCGCGGGATGAATTGCGCAGCACCTTAGCCCATGAATATATGCACTATACGCAGGATTATTATATGGGTGTATTGGTCAGCAATATGTTTTTTGCCGAAGTTCATGCGCCTTTGGCCGACAGATTGGTTTGGCCGGATACGGATGATTTGAAAATAGCAGAATCTGAACAAAATCTCAGCATGGTATTGACCCCTAATAATCAGGGATTAAAAACCATATTCGATTTACTGGGACAGCCTTGGGATAAAGCTTCTTCCGTGCCTGTATTTGAGAAATTTTTGGTAAATACTGCCGATGCCAATGTGTCAAGTGCATTCCTGCATTATATGCGCTCTTATCGCGAAGGAGATAAAAAATTGGATATAGTGAAATTGCTGACCAATCATACATGGAAAAGTAATTTAAGCAATTGGACTTGGCGGGCTTATATCAACGAGCAAATCGGCAGTCAGTTGAACTCAACCATAGGCGATGAATACGATGACTATGTGCGTTTTCTCCTTTCGGGAAAAGAGCCTAAGATGTCAGTATTAAGTAAAGATGGCAGCAGTCCCTTTACCCATCTGATTAAAAACACCACACCCGAAAATGACGGAACTTTCACTCAACGACTTGTCTATAATTTCAAAAGCAACACTACCAATCCGCAAATCGACACAATAGACATACAAGCGCCTTATCTTTCTTCGAAAATATTGATGCTGTACAACCAAACACCAAACAAACTGATCGTTGTCAACTACAAACGCTTGCACGATGCAGATGACAATTACAAAGTTTATTACGGTAAATATAATTTTACCGATAAGACCATTCATTTCACCGATATTTCCGAATTATCTTCTTACAATATGTATGTAGAAGGTAGAAATGCAGAGTCATTGACAGAAAGTCAGAATATCGCTTTCTTACTATTTGTCAATAAAAAATGCCCAAGCATAATCAGCATGGACAATACATTCGATGCTCATTTCCAATTGACAGCTTATCCTGTACCCGATATTGAAAAATTATCGACAGCCAGCATTACGGGCGGTTCATCCAATTTGTTTATTCATACATACAGCAATAATAATAAAAACGCTTTCATCATCAGCGGCGACCGGATCGATGCGCAACATGACCCCAGCGTAGTTGACCATCAAGTCAATTATTACACCCGCTATCGCCATCTGCTCAACGATTCCGTGTGTGTTTTCAACATCAGCTCATCCACAAAAACGCGCATGGAATATCCGGATGATGGTCCGGGATTGATATCTTTACCGGTTATTCAACATATTACGAAAACCACAACAATTGAATACGGATTCAAATCCGGTGAACTTAGCATTCACTGTATCACCCATAGCATCAATGAGTTTGAAACCAATGACGAAGAAGATCCACGCATTGTCAAAGGTAGCGAATGGGATGTTGACCAAAGTCTGCACCTCCACCAGATCGACAATTGGCTCTTCGGTAACGGGCTCTTGCAATTCAAAACCACCAACAGCGATGCCACCCAGGCAATCATCAAGTCGCTATCCGCCACTCAACGCTCCAAAAACTACGACATAGACACCGGCGCCCTCATGAAAGACGAAACCATCCACTACCTCAGCACCGACTACGGACGAGACGATGTGGAGCTGAATGTGATGATGGATGTGAGGGAGTGATGAGGGGGAGGAAAATTATCAAAAATAACATCAATTGTTTAAATTTGAAAAATAAGAATGTATATTTGTGGGATGAGAGGAGGAACATATTAAATATTTCAACAAAAAGACTGACGGAATAATGGTAAACACAGATTAAATTAACCATAAAGTCCGTTAATTTTGTCGTATAAAACAATGATAAATGGCAGAGAAAACAACTAATAATAGAAATCTTACTAAAGCGAAAAACGCAAAAAATGATGAGTTTTACACTCAATATTTCGATATTGAACGTGAAGTTAGTGCGTATTTAGAATATAATCCAGACGTATTTCGAGGAAAAACTATCTTGCTTCCTTGTGATGACCCAGAATGGAGTAATTTCACTAAATTTTTTGCACAGAATTTTGAAA
>CAYPYZ010000156.1:2749-4848 GCA_964414805.1 uncultured Paludibacter sp. | reverse complement strand
TTGATGCAAAGCTTGTAGTTCTTGTTTTTGAAGCAAACCTATAGACTCAAGCATACGGATATGTGCCATAGAACCAAGCACATCATAGGCTGCCAAGTACAAGTCCATTTCCCTGTCTTTGCCCACTGTATAAGCCTCTACACGCTTATCAACATCCGTATTTTTTGCCCAAATTTTTGCTGCCATATCAAACAGTTTGATCAAGAGAAGTATTTAAGAACTCTTCAAAGAAATCAGCCAATTGATTTACGCCTTTTTCTATTTGCCTATTCAGCATCATTTTTAAAGTCCACGTTAAATCCGCTGCCAAAACCAATTGCAATTGCGTTTGATTTTCAAGTACTTCATCTATGAAAATTTCGCCCTCAGCACAAATTGGTAAATGTTTGCTTTGAAATCGAATATACTTATGCTCTTTCCTTTCAACTATCGCTATACCTACCCTTCCTAATTTTTCTATATCCAACAAACAGGTATTCTCATCATAGGAAAGGATTTGAAACTTTCCAGCCATAGTAGAAGTATGGCCTACAATTTCTAAATTATTTAGGTCACTCAACATCTTGTAAACTGCCGGTCCCGACGAGCTTATAGTTTTAATATTGCTATGGTAGGTTGTTATCATAATTAGGTCATCTTCCCCATTGGGATGGATTTATACGCCATTGTTTTAAAGTTTCTATGTCGTTTTCAGAGATATAATTAGTCTCCAAAGCCTGTTTCAATACAGTTTCATAATTTGATAAAGCTGTCAATTTTACTTTAGCATCTCTAAATAATTCTTTCGCTAATGGGAAATCATAGGTGAAAATTGCAACTACTCCCAAAACCTTAGAACCATTATTACGAATGGCTTCTACAGCTTTCAGACTGCTACCTCCGGTTGAAATCAAGTCTTCTATAACCACCACTTTTTGATTAGGTTTCAAATCACCCTCAATCATATTTTCTAAACCGTGACCTTTGGGAGTGGGGCGCACATACACGAATGGTAATCCCAATACGTCTGCCACCAAAGCCCCTTGCGCAATCGCACCGGTCGCAACACCCGCAATCACCTCCGCATCCGGATATTTTTCTTGTACAATGCGTGCTATCTGAATTTTAATATAATTACGGATGTCAGGATAAGAAAGCGTTTTCCTATTATCACAATAAATAGGAGATTTCCATCCTGATGCCCATGTAAAAGGATTATGTGGTTGAAGCTTCACAGCTTTAATTTTCAATAATTTCTCGGCTACTTGTTTTTCGTAAAGTTTCATATGCTGATATATATTTTTAGTTCACTTATCTAATATCTAAAATTCAAAGGAGGAACAAAAGCGTTTTCTATATGCTGTATTTTGTAATCATTCCCTTGCGCAATGACGGAAATAACATCAAAACGGGTCTCACCCATCCAATTAAATCTTCGAATATAGGCATTAGCAGCCCTCACCAAATTCCTTATCTTCTGAATACCTATACTCTCCTCCGGTGCTAAAAAAGTATCGGTAGAACGAGTCCGTACCTCAACTATCACCAACCAGCCATCCTTTTCTGCAATAATATCTATCTCAAATTTCCCTGAACGATAATTAGTTGCACGAATGATATACGCTTTTTCTTCCAAAAAAATACGGGCACGTTGCTCGCCTAACAAACCCAAATCATTATGTTCTGCCATAGCTTAGATATAAGTTATAAAACTGCAAAAATAAAGATTTTTTGTGATATTCCTGTTATTTAGAACATTTAATATTACTTTTGTAAGACTTTAACTAACATCATGCAAAACAATCAACATAAAAATATATCAAAACGTAAAGATTTACGGGTTAATCGTCATGCTTTTATGTTGAATGAACTTGAAAATAAAGCATTACAAAGATTTATAGATGAGTATAAAATTAAAAATAAATCCAAGTTCATCAGGGAGACTGTTATTAGGGCAATCCTTGCAAAATTTGATGAGGATGCACCTACTTTGTTTGATTAAGTTAGTGAAAAGATTGTATGTCTACGCATAAACGAGTTAAACTGAAAAGTTTGATTCTTTCATTTTTATTGTCTTTTATAGGTATATCTGTTTTCGCAAATATAGATACGCCACAGGA
>CAYPYZ010000156.1:0-2649 GCA_964414805.1 uncultured Paludibacter sp. | reverse complement strand
AATTCAATATCAAGCCATAGATATTGAGCAAATTTTAGCTGATTATGAAAAGAACAAAGACATACTCAAAATCAGTCCTTTAGAAGATTATTTTACACAAACCAATCCTTTCTTTATAGATCTGGTATTTCATGGTTTCGCAAGCAAAGCTTATCAACCGGAAGCAATAGACATTAAAAACGCCTTGAAAAAACCCCTTGATAAGGCATATATAAGTGAAATTCCTTTTGTCGAAAATCAGAACAGACAAGCAAATTTTCAAGCTCTTAGAGATAAAATTACACGAAAATTGGCTGCTGAAGCTCCTTATCTCATTGCTTGCTATGCCGATGAACTACCGGATGTAAGTGATTTAATCAATATACAACTAACTACCAAGCCCATAGATGAATTTAAAATTCTTGATAAGCAAATACATGGTTTAGACCATGGCAGAATTGTTATTGAGAAAATAAAACCAAGCTTGTGGAACAAGAAATCGAATGCTATGCTACAGTTTTCTCAAAGCTATATTTCTTCCAATTGGCATAAAGGCGGTAGCGATTATATCTCTATTCTGGGTATTATCAATGGCACTTTCAATTATGATAATAAGAAGAATATTCAATGGGATAATTTCGGAGAATGGAGGGCAGGGTTTAACTCGGTGGAAGGGGATACTTTAAGAATACTAAACACCAATGATGACGTGGTGAGAGCTACCAGTAAATTGGGTATTAAAGCTGGTGGTAACTGGTTTTATAGTACCTCCATGGATTTCTCTACACAGCTTTTTAATAGCTATACAGGGGTTAATTCTACCACCATGAAAGTAAAATTTTTAACTCCTGTGAGATTTAATATGGGTGTGGGTTTGGATTATAAATATAAAAAGATTTTCTCTGCAATGATTTCGCCCCTGAGCTATAAATATATTTATGCCAACGACACCATCAATGTCAATCAAGGGAGTTTTGGTATAAAAGCCGGCACCAAAGTGCTTAGTCAGTTTGGTAGCTCCGTTACCGGACAGCTTTCCTACAGTCCTGTTCGTGATCTGCAAATAGACTCCAAACTGTACTTTTATACGAATTATGAAAAGATAGAAGTGGATTGGGAAATCATTGGAAATTTTAGATTTAACAGGTACTTAAGCACGAGAATTTCTTTAAACCCACGATATGACAATACTGTTTTCTTAGCCACCGGAGAAAAAGCTAAAATTCAATTTAAGGAATTACTAACCTTTGGTTTATCGTATAGAATCTTATAAAACTCTTAAGAAAACCTGCGATGCCAGTCATCAAAATAAACTAAATTCTCAGCGCCATACCGTCCAATAGTCTCTCTAATATTAACTAAATCATTCATTTTATCCGGATTTGATTTAGAAAAAAACTTATCTGCATACGCTATTATCTCTTCTTCAATACTTACCGGACGCATATCCCTATGCGGTAATGGCAAAGCCTTTTCCACAATAGTTGCCAAAGATAAGCCCGTACCCGTATGCCGTTCGCAAACCCAAGCATGCCGTTCCCAACCTTCCTTACGGAGAATATCTGCCCCCAAATATCCATGGGCGATATAAGGATATTTTCCATAACAATAAATAGTGGGAGCATCGCAAAGATAAATACCAATATCATGCAATAGCGCCGCTTCCGCAATGAATTGCGCATCAGCCTGCAACTCATGATGCTTCTGAACAACCTCCAAAGCTTTATCTCTCACCTGCTCACTGTGTTGTAACAACAATTGATGCAAAGGCTGATTGTCATGATAGTATTTTGTAATCAGTGCATATATATCTTGCATAATATTTATTTTATTTTTTGACATACAAATGTAAACAAAAGCATGATATATTGACCGAAAACTGCTAAATTTGTAGTTTTTCAATTGATAAAAATTCTATGCTGTACGCTGAAATCATATTGCCTTTACCGCTGCCGGGGACTTTTACTTATGGTATTCCCGAAGCATTGGAAACGCAAGCCCAGACTGGTAAAAGGGTCTTGGTGAATTTCGGTAGACGCAAAAACATCATAGGCATTATTGCCCAAATACATCCCAATAAACCCACAGCATTTAGGGTTATCAATATCACTGCTATCTTGGATGAATACAGCATTATTCGTCCTCCGCAACTCGAATTTTGGCAATGGTTGAGCGATTATTATATGTCCACCATAGGTGAAATTTACCAAGCAGCTGTCCCTACAGGTTTGAAAGGCGATGACTATAAACCTAAAACTGAGACCTATATACAATTAGCTACAAACTACGTTCAGGAAGATCTGTTGCAAAAGGCATTGGACGGACTATCCCGTGCCCCCAAACAGTCAGAATTATTAGGTCAGTATTTAGAGTTTTCAGGCTACTTATCTTCCAAAAAAGGCACAGCCATTCCCAAAGCGGTATTATTATCTATCGAAGGAAGCAGTGTTTCTGCCTTGAATGCCCTCATCGACAAAGGCATTTTAGCAAGCTTTCAGCAGGAGGTTAGTCGACTGCAAACCACCGATGCCCTTATGGAAAGTGCATTTACATTGAATCCCCATCAAGCTACGGCATTGGCAACAATAGAACAACAATTCAATGAAAAGGAAGTGGTTTTATTGCATGGCGTGACTTCAAGCGGTAAGACGGAAATCTATATAGATCTTA
>CAYPYZ010000155.1:0-4878 GCA_964414805.1 uncultured Paludibacter sp. | reverse complement strand
TCTTGAATCTGTTAGTGAGAAGGCTATGCAAACCATACAGGCATTTGTGCAAAATACACAAAATCCGGCTGTCAATATATGTGTGCTGACTGCTTCATCAAGTGAAATTATCGATAATATCAATGCAAAATATGCCTTGAATTTACCGTTTTACAAAGTTGATCCTATTACACTAAAGACGATGATTCGGGCTAATCCCGGAGTGATGATGATAGAAAATGGAACTATTCAGGCCAAATGGAATTGGAGGACATTAAAATAATTATTTATTAACAACTAAATATAAAAACGATTATGAGAAAAAACATTGTTGCAGGAAATTGGAAAATGAATAAAACGCTTCAAGAAGGTGTTGCTTTAGCCAATGAGTTAAACGAAGTATTAAAGGATGCACAACCGAATTGTGATGTGGTAATTGGAACACCATTTATCCATTTAGCATCTGTTGCTTCCACCATTGATACTTCTAAAATTGGTGTAGCTGCACAAAACTGTGCTGATAAAGAATCTGGAGCATATACCGGTGAAATCTCGGCTGCCATGGTAAAATCTACCGGTGCTGCTTACGTGATTTTAGGTCATTCGGAGCGTCGTGCATATTATGGCGAGACGGCTGCAACTTTAAAGACTAAGGTTGAATTAGCACTCAAAAATGAGTTAACTCCTATTTTCTGTATAGGTGAAGTTCTGGAAGAGCGTGAAGCTGACAAACATTTTGATGTAGTAAAATCACAAATTATCGATTCTTTATTTGATTTATCAGCTGCTGATTTTGCTAAAATTATTTTGGCTTACGAACCTGTTTGGGCTATTGGTACCGGTAAAACTGCTACTTCTGACCAAGCACAAGAGATGCATGCTTTTATACGTCAGACAGTTGCAGCTAAATACGGACAAGAAATAGCTGAAAATTGCTCCATCCTCTATGGCGGTAGTTGCAATCCGGGTAATGCTAAGGAATTATTTGCAAATCCTGACGTGGATGGTGGTTTAATTGGTGGTGCTTCCTTGAAAGCTGCTGATTTTAAAGCTATTATTGATGCTTTCTAAATTGGACTAAGCTCATCTTTTATCGTCAATAGGCAAAGATGAAAATTGTATTGATAGGTGCCGGTAATGTGGCAACACAATTAGCGCTTGCTCTCAAATCTACTGAGCATAGCATTGTGCAGGTTTTTAGTAGGACTGCACAATCAGCTGCTGCTTTGGCTGAGCGAATCTCCGCACCTTATACGCATGATTTTCACAGTATTGATCCAAATGCTGATTTGTATATTTATGCCCTAAGTGATGATGCTTTAATGTCATTTATTCAATTGAATTTAGCACCTCATGCCGTACATATACATACCGCAGGAAGTGTTGACATAACTGTTTTCAGGGGATATAAAGAGCGCTTTGGTGTGCTTTATCCCCTGCAAACTATCTCAAAAGATAAAACCTTAGATTTTAAACAAGTCCCTTTGTTGATAGAAGCTTCTGATAAAGAGACTAAACAGTTACTTTATAAATTGGCAACAGACTTATCGGATAATGTATATGCATATGATAGTAAACAACGTTTGCAGACGCATCTTTCCGCTGTTTTTGTCAATAATTTTGTCAATTATTTATTCCAAATTGCTGCTGATTTAATGGAAGAAGCTAAGATGGATTTCGAGGTGTTAAAACCATTAATTCGGGAAACTGTGGAAAAGCTCAATTATCTTTCTCCGGCAGCAGCTCAGACTGGTCCGGCTAAACGTAACGACCAAGCTATCATGCTTAAGCATTTGGAACTTTTAAAAGATAAGCCTGAACTACAAAAAATCTATCAAGCATTATCTAAGATGATTTTGAATCAAAATCTCCATCAATCTTGAAATCGGATAATCTCCCAACTCATCTAAGCTGATTTTTACGAATTGCCCCCATTTTTTACCTTTTGCATCCCCTTTGATGACTATATGTATCAGCTGTGCAAAAATACGTTGGTGAGTTAATACATGTTTGTGCGATTTACCTATAGAAATTACTTCAAATGCAAGCTTATTATGCCCTATCAATTCCTTGAAATAGGGATGTGCAAGTAAATCTTGTTTATTGAGTAATTGCTCGCTTTCTATCAAAGGAAATTCATATAATTTTTTCCAAATATCCTTGTCTGTTCGCTGTTGTAGCCATGTAGTAGTACCCTGTGCAAAAAGTAAATAATTGAAATATCTATTCTTTACTTGGATTTTTTGTTGTTTTACCGGTAAGCTTGATACTGTGTTGTTGGCATAGGCAATACACAGATGCGACAAAGGACAAACAGCACAATCCGGATTATTTGGTACACATTGTAAAGCGCCAAACTCCATAATAGCTTGATTATGTGTGCCTGCCCGTCTATCATCAAGTAACTCTTGAGCTAAGGCCTTAAACAACTTAACACCCTCCGTAGAATCAATAGGCGTATGTATATCAAACAATCGCGAAAGCACTCTATATACATTACCATCCACCACTGCAAAAGGTAAATTAAAGGCAAAAGAACAAATTGCAGCAGCAGTATAAACCCCTATTCCCGGAAGGGAAATAATGGTTTGATAAGTATCTGGAAAAATGGCTTGATATTGGGAAACTATGATTTTAGCAGCTTTATGGAGATTGCGGGCACGGGAATAATAACCCAAGCCCTGCCAGTATTTCAGGACTTCCTCTTCAGAAGCTTCAGCCAAAGATTGTACATTAGGAAAACGTTCAATAAATCGAAAATAGTAATCTAAACCCTGATTTACACGAGTTTGCTGTAATATAATTTCAGAAACCCAAATCCTATATGGATCTTGTATATCCCGCCAAGGCAAATCACGCTTATGTACTTGGTACCAATCAATTAACAGTGGAGAAATTTGCTGAATCATGTAGGGGAAAAGTCGAATTATTGTTGACGAATAGTAGAAACAGCAATCAGTTTATCATATCTTTCGCCCCATGCTCGATGATAGACGTAAATAGTATATTCATTTTCAGTTTCCCAATAGGAACCATCCACCCGTGTAGTAGTCGCTTTTGATTGGCCCTTTGGAACAAACCAGTATTGATAATTATAACCACCTTGCTTAAGTAAAAGAGCCTGTGTATAAGCGTTTTCACGACTATCATACCCCATGCGCACCCTGTCATTCATTGCATTATAATTCAAATCACCCCCTAAAAAAAGTTGTCCATCGAAAAACGGATTCATAGTAGCCAACTTGAATTGTACCCAAACATAATCCGCTTCCGTATGTACATCCTCAAAAGCCTCTTGATGATTGATTAAAAAACGGCCATTTACATCAAAATCATGCATATATTTACCACGCTGAATGGCATCAGGAAACAAAATCACTTCATAGCCGTTTTCATTAAATTCAACCCTGTCTATCCCTTTGCTATAAGCATAAGTTGACGAAATATCAAAAGAATGATATTCATTTCCCCCTTCAAAAATCAAGTCTTTTTGATTGACGAAAGATAGTTTCGATCCACTGATATAATTAGGTTTGATATTGAATAATTGGTTGTCTAATCTGTTGTTTTGTCGAACCACCGTCTTAATTTCCGTCATAGGATCTCGTACATTATAGGCCATTAAGGCAATGTCAAAATCAAGCTGTTGGTATTTGCCATAAATCTCTAAATCCGTGTTGGCATGAACCTTTCCTTGCACATTGACTTTTGGTTCTACCACAGAAAAACAAACTTGCGCAATAGGTTTATCTTTTTGATTATCCTCATAAATCAGCACCACATAATTACCGGATAGTTTTAATTCCATATCACGGTTTGGCAAAGAAAAAAAGTAGTTGGTATACAAATAATGCGTATTGATAGAGCGATTATAATTGGTTATATAGCTTTCGGTATAGCCATCAAGATATTCGTAAGTCTGTATATCAGAGGGCGTCCAATCAGCATTGCAGTGCAAAACCGTATAGCCGTAATGGTGGGTGTCGTGCGACATTTCATCAAAACGAATATCAATATATTCATCCTCGTCCAATTCGATTACGGGCAATGCCAAATTATCATTCCGCAAGTTTACAGTTAACGATTTTATATCATCTGACAAAATGCGTGTACGAAAAGGATTACTTGCATAATTATTCAAACTGAATAGTAGCCCTATAATTATTATGTATTGTTTCATAATTTTGAAAGAATAAAGTTACAAATGTAGGAAAAAATTTGATTTAAGTTGAGCTTTGATGTTCAATGTTGGAAATTATAACAATGAAAATAAATGCAACCCTAAGAAAAAACTAAATATGCTTTTATTGAACAAAAAAACCAAACAATTGTTAGAATACTATTATTTGATTTGTTTCAATCTAAAATGATTAAGATTTACAATCAGATTAATCTTTAAAACCGTGGCCTCAAACTCCACTGATACAGGTGCAAAAACCTATGCATGGGTCTGGGGTTTTGGATATTAAATTAAACTATTTTCAATCAAACATTTACAAAAACAATTACAACTATGAAGACAATGAAAAAAACTTTGAAATTTTTTATGTTAGTGACTTTAGTAACTACCATGACTTCTTGCGATTTAGATGAATTATTAGGAAGTTTAGGTATCGGTAATGCCACAGTTTCTGCTACTATTAAAGGCGATGGACTCAATGTTAGTTTTTCGTCAGATAAATTAGTTAGTTTGGCTTCACATACGGAAGATTATCTGTATGTTAATGGTGTTAAAACAGACCTTAAAACTCAAAAGTCAAAGGCTCTTAACATTACTGTATATGGTGAATATGAAACTGGCAAAACTTACAATGTTAAAAATCAAAGCTCACAACAAGCCTATGGACAATTTATTTATATAGATGATAGTTCAGATGCTGAAAATACTACCTATACTAC
>CAYPYZ010000154.1:0-4947 GCA_964414805.1 uncultured Paludibacter sp. | reverse complement strand
ACTGTCAATGGAAGGCCTATCGTAATTTCAGACATTGCGGAAGTAGTGATTGGCAGTGCTAAAAAAATGGGATATGCCTCACAGAATGCTAATTCGGCAGTGATTATTTCTGTTTCCAAACAGCCCAATGTAA
The DNA here is from genome assembly GCA_964414805.1 of uncultured Paludibacter sp. GTDB lineage: Bacteria > Bacteroidota > Bacteroidia > Bacteroidales > Paludibacteraceae > Paludibacter. The sequence continues at coordinate 4,814 of CAYPYZ010000154.1, read as the reverse complement.
ATACCTTGAGGGTTACGGAAAATATAGAAAACAATCTTGCCGATATCATGCATTCTTTACCGGAAGATATACGCATAGATTCCAAGATTTTCCGTCAAGCAGATTTTATCCAAGCCTCTGTCAATAATGTAGGCAGGGCATTGATAGAAGGTGCTATTTTCGTCATCATCATTCTATTTATCTTTTTAGCCAGTTTCCGTACTACCGTAATTTCCGTGGTAGCTATTCCGCTTTCCCTTTTGGGAACCATCATCGTTTTATACCTCTTGGGCATGAATATCAACACCATGACTTTGGGCGGCATGGCCATAGCCATCGGTTCTTTGGTGGATGATGCCATCATTGATGTGGAAAATGTTTACAAACGCTTGCGCGAAAATCATCGTAAAAAAGAAGCTGACAGACTCTCTGTTTTTACCGTAGTTTATGAAGGTTCTAAAGAGATTCGGGCATCCATCCTGAATGCTACTTTCATTATAGTGGTGGCCTTTATTCCTTTATTTTTCCTTTCGGGAATGGAAGGTAGGATGTTGAAACCCTTGGGAATAGCCTATATCATTGCTCTGTTTATGTCTTTGATAGTAGCCATGACGGTTACGCCACTGATGTGTAAACTCATGCTTTCGGATGAAAAATACTTGGATAAAAATGAGAAAGAAAGCTGGTTATCACGTCATTTAAGCAATGCCTATCGCCATTCTCTTGAATGGATTTTAAGTCATAAAAGAAAAGTTCTATACACTACCGGTGGCATTTTCGCGTTGAGTATCGCGGTCTTTTTCATGATGGGGCAAAGCTTTTTACCCAATTTCAATGAGGGTGCATTGACCATCAATGTAGTTACCAAACCTGAAACTTCTTTGGAAGTCAATCATGCATTGGGCAATATTATTGAAACCGAATTGCTTAAAATCCCTGAAGTAACCAGCACCTCAAGAAGAACCGGTCGTGGTGAATTGGATGAACATTCGCAAGCAACCAATAGTTCTGAAATGGATGTCAACTATAAACTTTCTACAAGGAAAAATCAGGAGTTTTTGGAAGATGTGAGGACTACTCTATCGGATATACCGGGTATTGCGGCTACGGTAGGACAGCCACTTGCGCATCGCATCGATCATATGTTGACGGGCACCAATGCCAATATTGCCATTAAATTATTTGGTACTGATTTAAGCAATTTGTTTTTAATTGCCAATCAAATCAAAGGAAAAATAGAAAATTTGGAAGGTTTGGTGGATGTTGCGGTAGAACAGCAAACTGAAATGCCTGAATTACAGATTCGTGCCAACCGCATGATGTTGGCTCGTTATGGTATTTCCATAGAGGATTTCAATAATTTTGTGGAATTGGCATTTTCTGGACAAAAGCTTTCAGAAATCTATGAGGGACAAAGGAGTTTTGATGTGGTTTTGAAACTCAATAAAGATTATACAGAACAAATTGAAGGTATAAAATCAGCTTTAATAGACACGGAAAGTGGTCGTAAAATAGCTTTGGAGGAAGTTGCCGAGATAGTATCAGTAGGTGGTCCGAATGCTATCAGCAGGGAGAATGTGCAAAGAAAAATCGTTATCCAAGCCAATGTGGCCGGTAGGGATTTGAAAGGTGCAGTGCAGGATATTCGCAGGACTATTAATCAGGAGATCAAGCTTCCTGAAGGCTATAGGGTTGAATATGGTGGTCAGTTTGAAAATGCGGAAAAGGCAAGTCGCATTCTTTTGATCACCTCTATTTTAGCCATTTTCGTTATTTTCTTATTGCTCTTTGGAGAATTTAAAGATGCTACCCTATCAGCCATTGTCTTGCTGAATTTACCTTTAGCATTGATAGGCGGCGTATTGGCTGTGTTCTTCAGTTCAAGGGTTGTAAGCATCCCTTCCATCATAGGTTTTATCACCTTATTCGGCATTGCTACTCGAAATGGTATCTTATTAATTTCAAGATACATCCATTTAAAAGCAGATGGAGAATCCTTACATGAAGCGGTGATACATGGCTCAGTGGATAGATTGAATCCCATATTGATGACGGCACTCACTTCTGCCTTGGCCTTATTGCCCTTGGTTTTCAAAGGTGATCAAGCAGGCAATGAAATACAAAGTCCGATGGCGGTAGTGGTCTTAGGCGGACTGCTCAGCGCCACCCTATTGAATATTTATATCGTACCTATGGTATATGAAATCATTGAGAAAAGAAGATTAAAAAATGAAAATTAACATCATGATTTTGATAGCCTTGCTGACTATCACACACTTACAAGCACAAAATAGCATAGCAGATGTGCTGGCATCCATAGAGGCAAACAGCACCCAATTGGCCGCTTTGCGGGAACAAATGGAAGCGGAATATCTAAGCAATCGTACAGACTTGAATCCTCATGACCCGGAAGTGGAATACAATTACTTTTGGGGAACGCCAAGTGCCATTGGCAATAGAACAGATTTGGTAGTTACACAATCCTTTGACTTTCCCACATCTTACTGGCATAGAAAGAAAATTGCTGACTTGTCCAATGAAAATTTACGTTTTGCATACCATGCAAAACGTAAAAATCTATTGTTGGAGGCCCAAGCGATCTGCATCAATTTGGTATATTACAATGCTTTACAGGATGAATATAGTGTCCGTTTAGAGCATGCTCAATCCATTGCTAAAATGTACGCAACACAGTTTGAATTAGGCAGTGCCAATATCTTGGAAAAAAACAAAGCCAAACTAAACTTAATAAATACTGAAAATACCATCAAGGCTATTACCATAGAACAACAATCGCTTTTGTCCGAATTAAAGGCTTTGAATGGTGGTAAGACTATCAGTTTCAATGCTAAGCAAAATGTGCTAACTACCTTACCAACAAACTTTACAAGCTGGTATGCAGAAGTTGCATCACATCACCCCTTGCTACAAGCCATGCAAAAAGAACAAGCCATTGCAGACCATGCAATCAAGTTGAATACAGCTTTGAATTTGCCTAAATTGACTACCGGTTATATGAGCGAAAAAATGGTAGGTGAACATTTCAGAGGTCTTACAGTAGGTGTATCTATTCCCTTATGGGAAAACAGAAATAAGTTAAAACAGGCGAAAGCACAAGCAAGATATACGGAAAAAAGCGTAGAAGATATGGAAGTGCAGGTATATAATCAATTGGAAAACTTATACTTAAAGGCACAGCATTTAGCAATTAATGCACAACAATACCAAGAAGCATTGAGTGATTTCAACAATGAATCCTATTTAAAACAAGCTTTGGATGCAGGGGAAATTTCGCTTTTAAACTATTTATTGGAATTGGAGTTCTATTATGACACCAAACAAAAAGCATTAGAAACTAACAGAGATTATGAATTGGCGGTAGCGAACTTGATGCAGTATGCTAATCCTTAAGGCATTAAATCACTTTTCCCTCTAAGTAAGTTGATATCGCCTCGCAGTTTATATTCAACATTATCAGAACCTTTGGCGCGTATAACAAAGAAATAAGCTCCTTCTGCAACAGGTTTACCTTTATAGGTACCATCCCAGCCTTTTTGTGGATCGGTCCAATGGTAGATTTCCTGTCCCCAGCGATTATAAATCCAACAATTGAACTCGATAATGGATTTATAGGCTACTCTAAACTCATCATTGATACCGTCTCCATTGGGTGTGAACACATTAGGAGCATATAAAGCCGACTCAGAAACCTTGATTAAGACTGAGTCTTGCGCGCTACATTGACTATTACTTGCACTAAGTTTCACCCAAAAAGTACCGGCTTCCGTAAAGGTATAGCGATGCGTATTGCCTGTTCTCACAATAAAAGGCTCCTCACCTTCTGTATTGATTTCCCATCTGAAATAATTGGCAACAGGCTCATTGGATAGGGCTTCAAAATTGATTTCCAAAGGAGCAGAACCAGATAAAGCTGTACTCTCCTCTGGACGATCACCTTCGTGGGTTTCCGTGCGGACTTCAGTTTCAGTTCTAATTTTAGCAGCCACTTTCACAGCATGATACAAGCTGCTCTGAATTTCAAAGGAGTCTAACCCTAAATCTTGGGCAAACTGATCGCCTTTCAATGTAAAATAAGTATCCTTTAATGGAGGATCTACAACTTGTATCTTGTCATTTTCAATGATCAATAGTTGGTCAACAATGGTTGTTTGCCAATCATTCTCTTCAAACTCCAAGCTTTCATAAGACAATTCAAACTCCCTGTTTATAGGATATCGAACACCATTGTAATCCAAATAAAACAGTTCAGGAACATCAGCATTTAGGGTAAGCATCACGGTATTACAAGCATTATAAGAGGCAGGATCGGTCACTGACAATTCATTCAATTGCGGCTCATAAAGCTGATAATCTATGACCCAAATTTTCAAATCTTGCTGATAAGCTGCACCATTGAGAACGCCTTCTAATTGAAGTAAATAGCCTGTATGGTCGTCCGGACTAATAAACATCTGATTACTTACAAACACATTATCCAGATAGCGGTACCATGCGGCAGTAAGGGAAGTAGCCATAGGAAATTCAACCCGTATTTCAGTTGCAGGGTTTATTTCGTATAAAACAATTAAATAATCTATGCCATTTCCATAATTGGGATATAGTGCGTATTTATCGGAGTTTTCGATATGGAGAGTGGGTTGCTGTGCAGACAAATATGTATTCACAAAAAGTAAAAAAAACAATAAAACCAAGCCTTTCACAACTATATAGCTATATTTATTTATTGTCTGCATCTATCAATTATTTTTCAAAAAAGAATTAGAACTACAAAAGTACATTTTTCGGTTTGATTATTCAAGTGTGCAAAAGGTAAA
>CAYPYZ010000153.1:0-4969 GCA_964414805.1 uncultured Paludibacter sp. | reverse complement strand
TATCTTAGTGTTTACGGATAGTTTGGGCAATACGAATTACGACATCATGCAGCCTGATGATGCACCTGATACCACAGCTTTTGAATTGCCTTTTGAGTTCTTGCAAATAGAAACTTTCAGTCTGAAAAATGCTTATGTGGTATATCACGATACACCTATGGATATGGTGATTAAAGCGGAAGGATTGCATGCTGAAGCTACGGTGGATTGGCAAGCGCAATTGATTTCAGGTAAATTGAATGCTGATGCTGAAAAATTTTCCTTTTATTGGGATGAATCTGATTATTTAAAAGAGGCTATTCTTGCTTTACAAACGCCCTTTTCTTTTGATTTGGACAATGCAAAATTGAGTCTGACCGATGCTGATCTTTGTGTGAATCATATGGATTTTGATTTAGATGCTATGATTCAATCCGTTGCGGCAGAGGATGCTATGCTTTTAGATATTGCATTTCAATCTTCTCAGCTATTGCTGACTGACGTAATGGATTTGATGTCTTTGCCTTTCGGGGAATATATGGAAGGTATTACAGCTGAGGGCAAGACTTTTATCGGTGGTTCTTTGAAAGGAAGTATAGCAGATTCACTTTTACCGCTGTTTACCTTGCAAGCTAAATTTCATTCAGTTGATTTTGAATATGAATCTTTGGATCATAAGTTATACAATATGAGTGGTATAGCTGATATTGTCATGGATTTAAACAAGGAAGAGGATTGGTATGTAAAAGTAACAGATTTTGATGCTAACACAAAACTTTCGCATTTGGCCGGTACGGCTTTAGTCGATCAATTAGCTGATGATATGCGTTTTGATATTCGTGCCAAAGTCAATTTGGATTTAGTAGATGCCAAGCCTTTCTTACCTGATGATATGCCTTTAGATATCAAGGGTAGGGCAATAGGTACTGCCAATATTAAATTCCTTTATTCGCAGTTTGAGCAGGACCAATTTGATAAGATGCTGATTAATGGCAAAGTGAAATTAAAGGATTTTGTGGCTGATTATGATAGCATAGTGCTTCGTTCAAATTTAGCAGATTTAGCTTTCGAAATGCCTAATAAGCAAAGCAAAAAGAATGATTTTATTGCTTTGGATATTGCTACACAGCAATTGGATGTATCTATGAATCAAGATATAACAGCTGTTTTCAATGATATTGCTTTGTTATTGGCAACCAATAATTTACTTGTAGATAACTTGCCTTTATCTTTAGAAGGCAGTTTTAATACTTTGGGTGCCACCGCTTTTATGGAAGATATGGCTGCTGATTTAAAGTCTGCCAAAGGTATCTTTGATTTTGAAATGGACACGCAGGACAGTACTGCCATTCCGCAAGTTGATTTTGCATTAGAAGCGCAACAGCTTGTGGCTGATATAGATACCATACATGTAGATGTACAGGATGCTTTGGCAAAGGTGGTATACCGACCGGATGCAGAAAATCAGCAAATTCCTTATTTAGAGTTTGAGTATCACAGTGAAAATTTAGCTGCTCGTTTGGGAAAATCTGACCAAGTAACCACAGATAATATCAGTCTGAATGCAGGTCTGACCTACGACGAAACCCAAGAAAAATTGGTGTTGCAATGGACACCCAAAGGTTATGTGAAATTAAAAAATGCCATAGTGAAGATGGCGCAAGTGGGTACTGAAATTTCCATTCCTGAAATAGATTTTGATTTTACACCTGATGAGTTATTGATTTATGACAGTAGATTAGTGATTGATCAGTCAGATTTTCAGTTGACCGGTCAGTTAAAAAATATTCGTCCATACTTTAAGGATGAAGCCTTACTCACAGGCGATTTCAACTTCAGATCACATACCACGGACGTCAATCAATTGATGGCGATGTTCAATGGTTTGGGTTACGAAAAAACCGAGTTACTTACGGAAGATGAGATAGTTCCTGAGGAGAGCTATAGCGGTCCGTTTATGGTTCCCAAAGGTGTTGATATAGCTTTATACACCAGTATTAATCAGGCTTTGTATGCCAATGACACAGCCAGAAATGTAGAAGGAACTGTTACCGTAAAAGATGGTACTTTGGTGTTGGAATCTATGTTGTTTACCACTTCGGCAGCTAAGATGCAGTTGACCGCCATGTATAAATCCCCACGAAAAAATCATTTATATGCCGGCGTGGATTTACATTTATTAGAAATAGAAATAGCGGAATTGCTTGATTTGATACCGGATGTAGATTCTATCATGCCCATGTTACGATCCTTTGCCGGAAAGGGTGAATTCCATATCGCCATAGAGACTTATTTAGATTCGGCATACAACCTGAAACCCTCTACTTTGCGGGGAGCCTCTTCCGTAAGAGGAATAGATTTGGTATTGATGGACGGAGAAACCTTTACTGAAATAGCTAAGACCCTGCGTTTCAATAAGAAAACCGAAAACAAAATCGATAGTCTATCCGCCGAATTTACCGTGTTCAGAGAAGAAGTGGATGTGTATCCATTCTTGATAGTGATGGATAAATACAAAGCCATTGTGGAAGGCAGGCATCATTTGGACATGAATTTTAACTACCATATTTCCTTGATAGACAACCCACTGCATCTACGTCTGGGAGTGGATGTCAATGGTAATTTAGATAAAATGAAGATCCGTCCTGTGAAATGCAAATACGCCAATATGTACAGACCCGCTTACCGCAATGAAGTGGATATTAAGAAATTAGAACTCCGTGAGCTGATACGTAGGGAATTAGTTGCCCGCATACGTGAGGAATAGGATAGTATAACATCAATATAAATGATATGAAATTGTTGAATATTGAATTTTTCAAAAAGAACATGAAACCAATCTATCTGCTATTGGTAGTGCTTACATTCGTAGCTTGCGGATTAAAAAATCAAGAACAAATACCCAAAATAGATATTGATAAAACAAGGGAAAAGGTAAGAGAAGCTTTAAAATATTGTCAAGATAAAAATTTCAATACCGATTTCTGTATTTTAATCGACATGAGCTTGCATTCTGGCGTGAATAGATTTATGGTTTGGGATTTTAAAGAAGCTACTATTTTGCATAGTTTTTTGGTTTCACACGGATGTTGTGACAAACCTTGGGGACGCGGTCATTCCAAAGAAAATCCTATATTCAGCAATGTATCGGGCAGTCATTGTTCATCTCTTGGCAAATACAAAATTGGAGAAAGGGGATACAGCAACTGGGGTGTGCATATAAAATATCTTTTGCATGGATTAGACTCGACAAACAACAATGCACTAAGCCGTTACATAGTATTTCATTCATGGGATGCTATTGCAGACAAAGAAGTTTATCCTCAAGGCACACCTGAAGGCTGGGGGTGTCCTGCAATTTCTAACAACAGTTTTAAAATCATTGATCCAATGCTAAAATCAAGTGCTAAATCGGTACTCATGTGGATATATGAATAAAGTGCAGTAAACGAAAATAAATTATAACCACATTGTTTCCTGCAAAATTAAGATCCTTAATAGATAAAAATGCCTGAACAACAAAATATTGAATACAAACAAAGTTGGCACGAAGACTATCTTAAATGGATTTGCGGTTTTGCAAATGCACAGGGAGGTGTTATTTTTATCGGTAAAGATGACAACGGGGATGTTGTGGGTATTGAGGATTACAAAAGGTTAATGGACGACATTCCCAACAAAGTTCGTAATGCAATGGGAATTACCGTAGAAGTGAATTTACACGAGGAAAACGGAAATCATTTTATTGAGGTCATAACACTTCCTTATTCTGTTCCTATTTCTTTGCGTGGAAGATATTATTACCGAAGCGGAAGCACCAAGCAAGAATTAACCGGAGCTTCGCTCAACGAATTTTTACTCAAAAAGTCGGGCAAAACTTGGGACGATGTAATTGAACCACGAGCAACTTTTGATGATATTGACAGTAATACGTTTTTTGCTTTTTTAAAAATGTCCGAAGAAAAAGGACGTATGCCCGAAACCGCAGGTTTATCTTTGGAACAAGCCTTTGACAAATTATTGCTTACTGAAAAAAGACAATTGAAACGTGCCGCAATCATTTTATTTGGGAAGAACCCGAATAGATTTTATCCAAATACATTTGTGAAAGTCGGTTATTTCAAAGGTAATGATATTTTGTTTCACGATGTAGTTGAGGGCAATTTGATTACACTTCTGCGGGAGGTCTCCAATCTTTTGAATTTTAAATATTTTACAAAAAAAATTCATTTTGAAGGTTTGTACCGTATAGAAACAGGCGAATATCCTGCACCAGCCATTCGGGAAATGTTGTTGAATGCTTTGATACACCGCAATTATATGGGTGCGATGACACAGATTCGATTATTTGATGACAGTATCAATATTTGGAATGGTGGAGCTTTGCCCGAAGGTATAAATCCCGAAATTTTAAGGAAACCACACCGTTCAAATCCTCGTAATCCTTTAATTGCCGATGTTTGTTTTAAAGGCGGACTGATTGACAGTTGGGGAAGTGGTACAATTCGTATTATTGAAACTTGCAAACAAGCCAATTTACCAGAACCTGAACTTATAGAACAGGAAAATGGATTTTCGGTAACGCTTTTTAAAAACAAATTAACAGCGGCACTACTTGCCAAACTCGGCTTGAACAACCGACAAGTGGATGCTCTTTTGTATTTTAGGGAGAAAGGAGAAATCACCTCACTTGAATATGCCCGAAAATATAAAGTTACTGATAGAACAGCAAGGTACGATTTAGCTGATTTGGTTGAAAAAAATATACTTATTAAATTTGGAGATAAGAAAGCAACAAAATATCTTTTCCGATAAATTTCCGATAAATTTCCGTTATTTCCGATAAATTTCCGACAATTAAAGGCAGTTGAGTAGTTTATTTTATACTAAACTGACAAAAAAATAAATCACCACTGGCTATAATAATCGGGTTCTATTATAAATTCCGATGACTTCTCTTGTCCTATCCGGGCAAACTGCTAACAGGGTG
>CAYPYZ010000152.1:1754-4986 GCA_964414805.1 uncultured Paludibacter sp. | reverse complement strand
AAACAAAATTTTGGTAGCATCTGCAAAAGACATATTCAAAATTGCTTGTTTGAAAATGGGCGTTGCTTCCTGCACAGCATCCTCAGCGGTTCTATTCAACGAAAGTATAGCCCTTGAAACCAACTCTTCGCCACCGGGAATCAACTTCATATTTTGAATAATTGGTTGAGCTTCTGCCGGCAAAGCTATTTGCAAAAGTGCATCTTTCATAAAGCCATCTTCTTTTCCTAAGGATAGCACGGCATTGGCTAAACCTACATCCAATGCGCTTTTTAGGCCGGCGGCATTATCAGCCTCTGTAATGGGAGTTTCCACATTGGTCAATGCAGTGGCGATTTGCAAGAGTTCAGCACATGAAACGGAGAACAAAGCAATCAATAAAATTATACTATATTTTTTCATAAATGGATGATTTTATTCTGGTAATTTGGCATGTGTGCCATCACAGAAAGGTGGGTTCTGTGTGTGTTTGCAGCCGCAAAGATATACTTTTTTAGATTCTTCCGCAATAAAAGAATGGGGTTTAAAATCTGTTCCTTTATGCGCTCCATCACAAAATGGTTGATTGGCACTTTTTCCGCAAGCGCACCAAAAGTAACGTTTTCCTGCTTCAACCTCAATCACATAAGGTCCTCTTTTAACAATAACTGGTTCCATGTATAACTAAGTTTTAAATGATTAATATTTTTCACAAAATTGGGTAAAACTTCTGAATTATGCAAGTTTATGACACGCGGATAAAACGGTATATAAGTTCTATAAACTACAGCATCGGCCGTATATAGTTCTCCAATTTCAATAAATCAGCAGTGAAATTCCGAATACCCTCCGCTAATTTCTCCGTTGCCATCGCATCTTCATTCAGCATCCATCGAAAAGTTTTCTCATCCAAAGCGATAGGTTCTATGTCCATAGCCTGCGCTTTTGTAACATCAAGTTTAGGTAATAGGTTCGCTTGTGTTTCCTCCAATTCCTTCAACAAACCGGGAGAAATAGTCAAGGCATCACAACCTGCCAATTCTAAAATCTCACCTATATTCCTAAAACTGGCACCCATCACTATGGTTTTATAACCGAATTTTTTATAATAATTATAGATGTCTGTAACGGATAAAACACCCGGATCTTCATCGGCCGGAATATGATCCACAGCTCTTGCTTTCTTATACCAATCTAAAATTCGTCCTACAAAAGGAGAAATAAGTGTGACACCTGCTTCTGCGCAAGCTATGGCTTGTGCTTTAGAAAACAATAAGGTAAGATTGCACTGAATACCCTCCTTTTCCAATACTTCAGCAGCGCGAATACCCTCCCAAGTAGTAGCTACTTTAATTAAAATACGCTCTTTAGAAATCCCTGCTTCTTCGTACAATAGAATCAATTCACGCGCTTTGATAATCGTGGCTTCCGTATCAAAAGATAAGCGTGCATCTACTTCCGTGGAAACACGTCCGGGAACAATATCCAAAATTTTTAGACCAAAATTAACAGCCAATTTATCCATTGCCTTGGATAACTGCAAGACTTTATTCCCCGTGTATTGACGAGCATGTGCTACCGCATCCTCCACTAAAGACTGGTATTTAGAGTCTTGAGAGGCATGAAAAATCAATGACGGATTGGTGGTAGCATCCACTGGCTGATATTTAATCATAGATTCAAAATCTCCTGTATCAGCCACTACTTTAGTTAGTTTTTTAAGTTGTTCTAAGAGGTTCATAGGGTGTTGTTTTATAGAAAATTGATAATTGCGTAAAGTTAATATTCTTTTCCAAACAAAGCAAAATTAAAAATTTACGTACATTTGTCATCAATCAGCATTCAACTATGAGAGCGCAAACACTTATATGCTTCCTGATTGTCTTTGTAAACACCGTAGCACAAAATCAATATCAGTTGCTATCAGATACAACAGACGCAAAATCCATTGTGCATAGCGTTCAAGAAATTCCCGAAATTGAGATAAGCTCCAAAAATCCACTTTCCAATATCAAATCTGGTGTAGGAGGTGTTTTTATTGACGTACCAACCCTGAAAAAACTTCCATCCATACTCGGTGATGCTGATCCTTTCAAGGCTTTACAATATATGGGCGGTATCTCGCAAGCCGGCGATGCTACTGCAAATATGCATGTGCGCGGTGGAGAAAACGATCAAAATCTTATTCTCCTTAATGGTATGCCTATGGAAAATCCTACCCATATACTTGGACTGTTTTCTGTGTTTAATCCCGATCTTATCGACCAAATGCTATATTTGAAAGCCGTAATTCCTGCTGAATATGGCGGACGACTATCTTCCGTGATTGATGTGAAAAACTTTGTGAACCCTCCAAAAAGCACTGAATTATCCGGAAGTTTAGGGATAATAGCTTCGCGACTTTCGCTGAAATCAACCATAGGCGACCGCTTTGCTTATTATGCCGCAGCACGAGCAAGTTATATTCAATATGCTATTATGCCTTTATTGCTGAAAATGGGCATAGACCCGAAATTGTCGCAAAATAACTTCGAGTATTATGACATCAATGCAGGTTTAAATTATAGATTTAAAAATGGTGCTAAACTCGCTGCACATTATTATAAAGGCCAGGATAAGGTCAAAGTACAAGATATTTCTGAATACTCTTTTGAAGGCAATAACAGTCATTGGGGCAATCAAGTTTTAGGTATGCAATTGAGCCAAGTATGCTCAAATCAGTTTAGCATGACGCATTCCTTAAATTTTTCGCAATTCAATTTAGCTTCGGATATGAATTGGCTTGCAACAAATTATTTAATTGATACCGATAAGAAAACCTATAATTTGCAATCTGATTTTGTGTATTTAAAAGATAAACATCAGCTTAAAGCCGGATGGATAATGGGTTTTAACGAACAGATACCCATCACCATACAAGCAGATGCGGATGATGAACTCCGTTCGCAACTGCCATACGATCAGTCTATCTTAAGTAGTATCTACTTGCGTGATGTATGGGAAAATGGTCGGCTACTTTTAAACATAGGTTTGCGTGCCAATCTGTATCATAAGTTCCCCGAAAAAAGTCCTGTTTCAGTTGCATCTCAACAAAAAACTTATGGTGGAATCGAGCCGCGTATGGCTATGAGAATTATGTTGGACGAACTATCTGCTTTTAAACTATCTGCCGGTAAGCATTATCAATATACCAACAGGGTGCAACTGATTAATTTTGGATTGCCTGTTGAAATTTTCACTGCTTCTTCTGAAA
>CAYPYZ010000152.1:0-1654 GCA_964414805.1 uncultured Paludibacter sp. | reverse complement strand
ATCAATGATAAATGGGATGTAAGTGCCACTTTTGTATATGCTACCGGAAGTCGTTTAAACTTACCAAGAAGTTGGTATATCATTGATAATAAAATTATATTTGAGTTTAGTGGCTATAATGGTTTTAAGATGCCGGATTATCACCGTTTGGATTTATCGCTGACCTACAAACTCCCCATTGGGAAACAAATAGCGTCCGATATCAATCTTTCTATTTTTAATGTCTATAATAGGGCCAATCCTTTTGCTGTGTATTTTAGCACTAAAGACAGAGAGGATACTTATGATTATCAAATTGCCATGACCTATTTAATGCCCGTTTTACCGTCTATTTCTTGGACTTTTCATTTAAAATAGCTTATGAAATCGACCCATTATATATATTTAATCATCTTGTTTTTGCTAACTGCTTGTTATCCTGATATAGATTATGTGATTAGCGGTTATACCGAAAAAATCATTGTAGAAGGAAAGATTGAAGCTGGTAAAGCGCCACAAGTCTACCTTTCGCTTAATGTTCCCCTTTCGGAAAAAGTGGATGAAAGTACAATAAGGAATAAAATTATCAGTGATGCTAAAGTGACTATAAGCAATGGTACACATACGGAGATTTTAACTTCAAAAAGAGATACATCTTATTTTCCTCCCTATGTTTATTTTGGTACAGAAATACGAGGTGAAGTAGGAAAAACCTATAATTTAACCGTTGAAAAGGGTGGTTATGTAGTAAATTCCCAAACTACCATACCGGATAATTTCCAAATTAACAGCATCTATTTTAAGCCTTCAGAAATTGATAGTTTGCGTAGCATGATAGTCTCTATAGATATAGATAAAACCAAGAAAAACGCCTATCGTATTTTTACAAAAAAAATGAAAGACAATCGATATATTGAAACACCGGTTATTTTCAACAGCGAATTGAATTTGGAAGGTTTGCAAAATTTTGCTGTCAGCCCCATCCCTCACAAGAAAGACCCATCTTATGCAGAAAGTAAATATTTTCTTGTAGGCGAAATTGTGGATGTAAAAATTATGGCTATAGATAGTGCCGCCACACAGTTTTTCAAAGATATGGGTATGTTTACCCTACTTGCAGGCAATATTTCCATCAATGAAATAAAGCCACTAAGTTCCAATGTAACCGAGCCGGGCTTTGGAATTTGGTATGGTGCTAATGTGCAAATCAAAAGGGTAATGGTGCAATAAGGCAGATTAATTGATAATATACAATACAAAAAGCCGAGAAGTTTAAGTATACTTCTCGGCTTTTTATCTATAATATGTGCAACAATTCAATGCTTATTCTATATTTCCGGCAATTTCATTAATACGATCTATCAAATCTTCAAAGCCTGTATTGATAAATTCTTCTACAGATACTTTGGAGCCATCATTTAACACAAAGCGTGGAAGCACATCATAGCCTGTTTCGTAAACAGTTATAGGATTGCCATTTGTGTCAAAGTAATTCCATTCGGATTCTCTTTCATATTCCTGAGCATAAAACTCAAGATCAGCAAATTTCTTATTGTCGTTAACAAAGTAAGCATACCCTACGAAATTCTGATTTAAAACTTCTGTTACTTTATCTGCATAGGCTTTTTCCGAAAGGTAAGAATTAGTAAAAAAAAATAGTTCTATACTGATGTGA
>CAYPYZ010000151.1:0-4989 GCA_964414805.1 uncultured Paludibacter sp. | reverse complement strand
GACAGCTACCTTCCAAAATACTTTTTGGCGCGATTTTAGTTCACTCCCGGCATATTTTACCTGGGTAGATTCATTTGAAATCACTTTCCCGCTGTCCCAAATGTCACCAATATTATTCTCTAAATTTTGCAGGGAACCGGCAACCAAAATTCGAAATGCTTTTTGCCTGAAGTTGTTTTCGTCAGTCTGAATTTTCCAACTTAACCTAGGCGAGACTTCATCAATCCCAAGCGGGTTATTCAGGTATTCGCAAGTAAGATCATAAATTTCAAATTTATCATCTGTAACTGTGCAACAGTAAAATACGGGGATAACTAGTACAAGCCATACCAGCATCTTTTTTATTATAGAAAATGAATACATAAAAAACACATTCTAAGTAATCAAAATTATTCAATAATGAATATCCGTTTTATACTTTAATTTATTTCTTTACTCCAAACCAAATGGCGATTTAAAATCGGTATATTATTTTAAATGGCAGTAAGTGGTTTGTCCTCTGTTAATTAAATTTCATGTATATAGGACGGATATTCATAAGCAGTTAAGATTATTTATATTCCGAATTTTGTTCCATTGTTGGATCTACTTCTATTTGATATTCAGGTATAGGAAATAACAGTTTAATTTCTCTATAAGCATTAGATTGGATATAGGGTCTTTTTCTTTCATTTTCACCATGAGCCAGCATGACTTCTTTTGCTTTCCCTGTTCTTACAAGTACATCCCATCGATCACATTCGCAATGAAATTCTACTCTGCGTTCATGAATAATATCATCTAATGTTACGTTAGATAGAGGTGGCAGTTTAGCTCTTTCGCGAACTGTATTAACAAGTGGTATTGGGTCTCCACCGCCTTCACGAAAATAACATTCGGCCAACATGAGAAGTACATGAGGATAACGAAAGATAGGGAAATTAACACCTGTTTCTCCTTGACGAGAATGTTCCGAATCCCAAAACTTCTTAGTGAATGGTACAATAGAGTCATTATAAACCCACCTTGCATGATCAATATATGTAGTATCAATCATGTTTTTTCTAACATCTCCTTTTTCAAAAGAGCGTATTAAATCTCCAGTAGGAACATTAAATCCAACACCACCACCTACTTTTACTGGATGAGGTAGAGAGTATTCTTCTCCTGCTCCAATATTAAAAGGTAAAAATTGATACATAAAATTACTTGATAAGCCTAAGGCTGCACCTTCCATATATTGAACAGAGAGAATCATTTCTTCATTATTTTTTTTATTAATATCAAATACATCTGAATATTCATCCAAAAGTAAGTATGCTTTACTATTGACAACAGTTTCAAGTTCTGTTTGAGCCTCCTTATATTGTTTGCGCCACATAAGAACTTTGGCTAATGTTGCTCTTGCGGCACCTTGTGTTATTCTACCTTGTTTTATATTAGGTACAGTTACTGGCAAAAGTTCTTTTGCATCATTCAAATCTTTTAATATTTGGTCGTAAACTAAATCTGGCGAAACCTGCTTATTAGCTTCAAATGCTTCGTTCATAGAAGATATAACTTTTGTAATTAAGGGGATATTTTCAAAATATCTCACTAAGAAAAAATAATAAAATCCACGAAAAAATTTAGCTTCAGCTATAAATCTATTTTTATCCTTTACTTCTATATCTTCAATGTAATGTAATATTGTATTACATTTTGCTATACCTCTATAACAATATTCCCACGGGCCGTTAGTTTCATCAGAGGGATTCATTGTAAACAGGTCTACATTCCTTCTAGAAGCACCCGATTGATCTTGGTTATTATGATGATATGTTGAATTGTCAGAACGCAACTCTCCAAAAACCCAACCGGCAGTGTTATATAAACTTCTTAATTCATAATATAAAGCCGTACTAGCTTGTTCAAAATCATCATAAGTTTCAAAAAAGATGTCAACACTTTCCTGAGAAATTGGTTTTTCATCCAAAAAATTATCTTCGTTGCAAGAAATAAAAATTCCGCAAAACAATAATATGTATAAAATCTGTTTGATCATTTTCATAATAATTTAATTTTAAAAAAGTTAAAAAACAACATTTACACCAAAATCAAAAATTCTGGTCAAAGGATAGTCATATTCATCATAGTTTGGCTTCGTTGAATCTCCATGTACATCACCATCAGGATTTCCATATTTGTAATTTGTAAATAGTGCAGGGTTCTGAACAGAAAAAGACAACCTCAATTGTTTCGCAAAACTTAAATCACGTAGAGTATAGCCTAAACTTAGATTTTGAATCTTCAAAAACGACACATTATAAAGACATCCTGAATGAGACCAGTCTCTAAATAAATGAGTTTGATGGAAAGTAGCCGGTATTCTGCCATTTCCAGGCTGTTCAGGTGACCTCCATCGTTCTTCTACTTCCTTAAACACATTAAATACGCCATCTAAATTTAATGAAGTTGATTCCATGGAAGCATAGATGTCAAAATCATGAGCAAATGACATTGAAATATTAAAATCCCAGTTCTTATATTTAAATCTATTATTCATACCTCCCCTGAAAGCTGGATGAGGACTGCCCATAAGAACTTTGTCATCGTTATTTATTACACCATCTTCATTGGTATCTTTGAAACGTATAGTACCTGCTTCTTGACCACCAACTATTGTAGCAAACTCTTCGGTTTCGGCTTTATTTTGAAAAACCCCTAACATTTCGTAACCATAAAACATACCGATAGGGTGTCCTACCCTGGTAATCAAACCACTACTTGCATGAGAACCGCCAAGTATTATTTCATTCATATACCCTAAACTAATCACTTTATTCCTATTAAAAGATATGTTAAAGTCTGTTTCCCAATTAAAGTCATTCCTGTCAATATTTATTGAATTAACCAAAAATTCTAAACCTTCGTTTCGAACTTCACCAATATTTTCTGACATTGAATTAAAACCAGAAGAAGAAGGAATTCTAACTGACCACAGCATATCTTTTGTAGTCTTTCGATAAGCATCAAAAACAAAATTAAGCCTATTATTAACCAAGCTCAAATCAACTCCTATATTAGCTTCTTGCGATTTCTCCCATCCTAGTTTAGTGTTTCTAATCCCATTTACATATTTCCCAGATGTCAAAGAACCTCCAAATGGATAGTTATGCGTATTAAGAGTTGGTATCCATGTATAATTTCCAATATCATTATTGCCACTAAAACCATAACTTGTACGTAGTTTCAAGTTAGTTAACCATGATAATTCAGGAAAGAAATTTTCTTTGCTAATATTCCATCCTAATGATAAAGAAGGGAAATAACCCCATCTCCTTTCCGAGCCAAATCGAGAGCTACCATCTCTACGTATCGTTGCTGCTAAAAGATATTTGACGTCGTAGTCATAATTTACGCGAAGCATGGTTGACAATAAAGACCAATTAGACTCATAAGAATTACCACCAAACTCTGTTGCAGCATTTAATGTTTTTATTCTATCTCCGGGATAATCAAATCCTTCCAAAATACTTGAATAATGATTATAATGCTCCATCGTATTACCTAATAATCCTCCAAGATTATGCTTTCCAAAGGAGTTTTGATAATTTAAGAAATTTTCAAACTGCCAATTAATAGTTTTCCCAGTCGTGTAGGCTCCTGCAGTTGGGATTGGAGGAGTCGATCCCCAAGAATTTCCTCTATGATTAAGTCCAGATGGTTTAAAGTAATTATTATAACTATTGGACATTTGCATATTCAGTTGTGATTTAAAAGTTAATCCTTTTAAAAGAGCAAACTCTATGTATGGTTGAATTATCATATCAAATTGCGTGTCATTATTATCCATATATTTGAGTTTATATAATGGATTATCAAAATTAAAAGTACCTGAAGAATGAATGTTAGTATCCCACTTACCATCAAAAAATTCGGGTTGTTCATTCGGGTAATCATCTAGATAAGGACCATCAGTTGGAGGTATTGTTATAGCAGTTCCCCAAGGAGTTGATCTACTATCATTAGCAACTCTGTTATAACTAGTAGTTGCACTATTTCCCCACCAGCGAATGGTTGGGCTAATATTCAACCCCACTTTGACAAAGTTATTTAACTTGTAGTCTATGTTCGAACGTAAAGCTAATCGCTTAAAACTGGTTTCTTTAATAACACCATCGTTATGTGTGTATCCAATAGAGAAATAACCGGTAAAATCCTCAGTACCATGGGTGATATTTAAATTATAAGAATGGTGAGGAGAAACACGTGTCATGACATCTTGCCAATCTGTTCCTTTACCTATCCAATATTCCGGGTCTTGATATTCCACAGGTATATCATCTATGCTAATCTCTTCTCCATAATAATTTGCATATTCATACGCATCCTCTTTTCTCCATCGAGCAAATTCTTCAGCATTCATTACTGGCATTTTCGCAGAAGAATGCATTTTCTCTAAACCTGTGTTCGCACTAAATCTAACCTCTGTTTTTCCTTGCATTCCTGATCTTGTCGTAATTATTACAACTCCGTTTGATCCGCGTGAACCATAAATAGCAGTTGCTGAAACATCTTTTAAGATGTCTATCGATTCTATATCAGCTTGATCAATAATTGATAAAGGAGATTGATCTTTTCCATATGTCTCGTGCATCGGGACCCCATCAACAACGAATAAAGGACTATTGCTACCACCTATAGAACTCACTCCTCTTATCCTCATGACTGAACCTCCTCCAGGAGCACCAGAAGTTTGTTTAATGGTCAATCCTGCAACTTGACCTTCCAAAGAGCGATCAATGGATTTATTTAGTTGGTTCTCAATTTTTTCGGGAGACACCGAAGCGATTGAAGTTGATATTCTATTTCTCTGTAGACTTCCATACCCCACAGCAACCACCTCCTCAATCCCAATCGCATCCACAACCATTTCAAGATTAATCCTCGTTTGATTACCTACAACCACCTCCTGCGTCCGCATCCCCACAAAAGAAAACACCAGCGTGGCATCCTCAGGCAAGTTGG
>CAYPYZ010000150.1:0-5171 GCA_964414805.1 uncultured Paludibacter sp. | reverse complement strand
CATTATTAAGCCAACTGCTAATAGTGTGGAAGTCGCAGTGATAGGTACTGTGGGCGGTCGCCAAGTCAATATGGGTAGTAATACCTATCGTGTAAGACAATTACCCGACCCGAAACCTTATGCCACCTATAGAGATATCAATGGCAATGTACGTAGTGTATTTGACGGAAGCGTGCATGGTCCTACTTTCGTAGCAGGGCATCCAACTGTAACAGCCGGTTATGGAGAAGATGCATTGGTACAAGCTAATTTTAGCGTAAAATCTTTCTCCATTAGAATTGGTCGCAGGTCGTATAACTCAAGTGGACCAAACTTTTCAGCGGAACAAATGAATGTAATTAAAAATGTACCTTCAGGAACTCCTCTGATTATACAAAGAATTATGGCAGTTGGACCGGATGGTTTGGAAAGAAACCTTTCGGCAGTAGCAATAGAAGTCTTATAAATCATGTACTATTTACATTAAAATCAGATACAAATGAGAATTAGAGATATAAGCATCATCGCATTAATTATGACTATCGGACTGCATGCACATGCACAGCATGCTAATACGGATTTTTTCGATAGCACAGGAAGCATCAATTATTCAGAAATGCTAACTAATGACTTGGGCTATTCACTTACCCATATTGATAGTAGAGCACATGACGTGGTGTGGGCGCATATTACTTATCGCATTATCGACTTGCGTGAAAATACTAATGCGGCTCTGACCTACCCTATTGGTCATGATAGCTATTATAAAAATCTTTTCAAAGTCATTGCGGAAGCTGTGGCAGACGGTGTTCCCGTGTATTATCCGAATGAAGCAGAGATCATTCCGGCTTATGATCAGTCAAATTTAGTTGCCAAAGATAAGCTTTCTGACGTTTTCTTTATTGAAACTTTCGTAGGTGGTGCTCAGTATGTTGACCCATTATTTGATTATGACTCTATTAGAAACCGCTTGGCTGTCAACAACAGAATATATGACAGATTCAACAAAGGTGTGAATAAGTTTTTGATACAAGAAGTTTTCTTCTTTGACACCCACCTCTCACGAATGAATCATAAAATCATTGGTATTGCACCTATGATGCTGTTGGAGGAGGATACACCACTCTCATTCTCTGATTTCTTTGATGAGGATGAAAACGATGATGAACCTAAAGAAAATGAAGTGCATGCTATCAGAACTGCCCTTAGAGAGTCGGTAGTATGCTGGCTTTTATATGACGATTTAAAAGAACATTTCTCAAAACAAATAGTTTTCCCTGAAAGCAATGAAGCTGAAAAAGTTACTTTCCATGAGCTATTTGTAAAGAAAATGTATTCCTCTTATTTAGTTGGTGATAATAATTTGATGAAGAAAATGTATAGCATCAATGCGCCACTAACTATTCCACAGCTCACAGGTGAAATCAATGAAATCAACAAAAGACTGATTGAATTAGAATCGCAGCTTTGGATGAGATAGCCTACAAAAATGAATATTGCAAGTTTAATTTCGGGGGGTGTTGACAGCTCGGTAGTTGTTCATCTCCTTAAGGAAGCAGGCTATACGCCTGATCTTTTCTATATCAAAATAGGTATGGATGACGATGATTTATTGCATTGTGATTCAGAAGAAGATATTGAATTAGCCACCCTTATTGCTAAAAAATACGGATGCCAATTAGAAATTGTTGATTTGCACCGCGACTATTGGGATACTGTGGTAGCCTACACCATTGATAAGGTAAAAAAAGGCTTTACTCCCAATCCTGATGTGATGTGTAATAAACTGATTAAGTTTGGTGTTTTTGAAGAGCGTGTGGGTAAGCATTATGATAAAACCGCAACCGGACATTATGCACAAACCATTCAAAAAGGTGATAAAACCTATTTGGCTACTGCAAAAGACATCTTGAAAGATCAAACAGACTTTTTAGCACAAATCAATCATTTGCAAGTCTCCAAGCTCATGTTTCCTATCGGGCATCTTATGAAAGAAGAAGTCCGTAAGATAGCTGCAAAAGCTAATTTGGCTTCAGCCAAAAGGCAAGACAGTCAAGGAATTTGCTTTTTAGGAAAAGTAAACTACAATGATTTTATACGTCGTTATCTTGGAGAAAAACAAGGACCTATAGTGGAATTAGAGACCGGTAAGATATTGGGTTATCATCAAGGTTATTGGTTTCATACAGTGGGGCAGCGTAAGGGTTTAGGGCTTT
The DNA here is from genome assembly GCA_964414805.1 of uncultured Paludibacter sp. Lineage (GTDB taxonomy): Bacteria > Bacteroidota > Bacteroidia > Bacteroidales > Paludibacteraceae > Paludibacter. The sequence continues at coordinate 2,976 of CAYPYZ010000150.1, read as the reverse complement.
CGGGCGGACCTTGGTTTGTAATTAAGAAAGATGTTGCTTCGAATATCGTATGGGTTTCAAAAGGTTATGAAGTTGAGGCTGTATATGGCCAAGAGTTTTTCATGCAAGATTTCCATTTCATTACCGAAAATCCTTGGGAAAACACTCCCGAAAAGATGACTGTTAGTTTTAAGATAAGACACACACCCGAATTTATTCAAGGTACTATACAAAAAACCGAAAGCGGATACCATATTTTATCTTCAGAAAAGATACACGGCATTGCTCCCGGTCAGTTTGGCGTAGTATACGATACAGCCCATCAAATATGTGTTGGGAGTGGTGAGATTACTTCTTCTTAATAAAGCGCTCTCACCACCTATTAATAGCATTTTAGTTTACAATAAATTTCTTATTGATGATTTGGTTTTCAACTTTTGCACGGATAATATACATACCTGGTTGCGTAATTTTCAGATCATAGGAACTACTTGCTTCCACAAATCTATTGACTAATCTACCCATAGTATCGTATATATCAAGACTTTCTATAATATAAGGTGAACTAACTTGTACATGAGCAGGAGATACTGACAATTGTACCAAGCTCTCTAACTGAACAAGATTCACAGAAGAAATACCACCATGTCCATCTATGGATTGATAGTCAGGACGATTATACAGCCATTGGAATATGGGTTTACCATTACTCATGGTCTGTGCCCATACATTATTTTCGCTCGCAAAATCCCATTCTAATTCCATAAAATAATTCATAGGATCGCCCAGGAATGCAGCAGTTTTGGTCACACCATCATAGGAATCACCTCTCACTGTAACTGTACCTATTTTCATTTGAGATTCAGATAGGACGGTACCGGCATTATTTAAGATAACACCATCTTCTGCCCAGCAGTTGATGCCCTGAGCCTGTACGCCACCAACTTCACCCATAATAGCAGCAATACGACCTATATTACCTGAACTGTTGTTTTTAACCAAATTATTCATGGCAACCACACCATACAGACTTGCATCAGACCAACCTGCAATGCCGCCTGCTCCTGAAAAAGATGAAAGGATTTCACCGGTTGCATAGCAGTTTTTTATTACTCCAGAATCGAATATAATACCGGCTATACCGCCTGCACGAGAATTACCAGAAGTGTTTTTAGCAATGACTTGAGCTGTTGAATAGCAATTTTCCACTCCTGAATAAGCACTACCAAAAGGTTTTCCAATATTACCAAAAATACCACCCACTCCATCTGTACCACGAACAACACCTGTAGTATAACAATTAGATACAATACCTGTTTCAGCTGCCGAAGTTGGTCCCTTTTTACCGGCATAACCACCAATAATACCACCACCATTAGTGGAACTAATATCGGCATCTATCACTCCTAAATTTTTGCAAGTACCGCAAAGCACTCCAAACAGACTTGCATAGGGGTAATCTACAACTTTTAAGTTTTTAATGACATGTCCATTTCCATCAAAATGAATGCGTTTGCTATATGGATCTGCCCAGTTCAGAGGAGCCCAATCTTCTCCGTCCATGTCTATATCAGCTGTAAGTTTATAATAGATAGCAGCAGCACCATACGCTACATGATGCATAGATTGCATATGCTTAGCTGTAGCAATACGGTAAGGATCTGCTATAGTACCACTACCCCCTTCAAAAGCTTGATTAGCTTCACCCTCTTGGGTTACCAAAATAAAAGTACGTACGGAGCGCTGTCCATAATGATCTTGTTTACCATTATCGTTAGGATAATTCACTACTCCTGTAAGACTTTCCGAGCTGCCTTTGATATACATGGTTGATGAACCTCCACCATCAATATTCAAAGCTGATTTAGGATTAAAATAACGCACTAAAAATTCTGTAAGTTCTTTTGCAGTCATACCGCCCGCAAAATTAGTATAACGACCATCAACCACTATCAACAACAACCTTCCACCTTCAGTCAGTGCTACAGCAGTACGTGGATGTCTCACCCCCTGATGACGTCTGTAATCCTCATATTCCAAAGAGTTTAAATTGACACCCGTCACATCCCCGATAAAGGTGGTTCCGACCGGATTAAAATTATCAATCAGCATAGGTGCTCCCGAAAGTATATTAGGGAACGGACTGGAGAAATAACTATTGTTGGTACCAAAAGCTATATCAGCTTCCTTTGCATTAGGGTTATAGAAGAAAGCGCCTTCATGTTTCCAAAAACGTAAATGATTGCTTGGTAGGGTAACTTGTGAATTAATAACACCATTCGTTCTCACAAAAGTGGCATCCAATTCATATGAACCATTAATACCGGCAATGGCATTATTCTTCTTGGCAACACTTGACAAAGAGTCAGATGGACTGGAAAAATTGACAATAATATTGTAATCAGGATTTTGATAATCAACTTCCAAAACATTAACATTTTGGAAAGCACCATGTTTTTGATAATAGGTTTGAAAATGGTACCTAATCAACCCTGCCGATATCGTATCAGTTGTCCAACCGATCTTTTCTTTCAATACCACTTCAGGAGTAGCTTGTGCGAAGATTGTAAACTGACTTGCAGATATAAATAACACAAAGAACCAAACAGAAAAAATGCGTAGCACTCTCATAATAAATCTTTTTTATTCTTTAAAATCGAATTTTCAAAAGGCATTAACACACCATCTTACACAATGATATATTAATGCCTTATAAAATTATATGCTTATTTACTTAAAATTTTAGCAGTTTCCCACTGACCATCTACTAAGATATTTATTACATTAACACCTTGTAATTGAAGTGGTAATACTACTTGATTTTGGTTCAGTTGATAATTACTGTAAATCTCTTGACCTGTAGCATTATAAATAGCAACTGCTTGAATATTATTGGTTGCGGCAATATGTAAATTACCAAGTTTCACATAAACCTTAGCTTGCGCTTGTGTAGGTTCTTGTAAGCCACTATCTACAGCATTATGCCCATCTATATCT
>CAYPYZ010000149.1:0-5191 GCA_964414805.1 uncultured Paludibacter sp. | reverse complement strand
ACACCTAAAAACCAAAGTTACTACAAATATTGGCGCGGTTTGACTACAAGAAATGGCGAATTTTGACTACAAAGAATGGCGAATTTCAACTACAAGAAATGGCGAGTACTGATTGCAAAAAATAGCAATCGTTTCTTACTCTGCTGAAGTTTCCCATGTAGGTCGCCGGCAAACTGCCGCTCTGCTAGAGTTTTTTAAAAGAAGCTGATTACCTGATGATTAGCCCTAAAAAATTAAAAAATCCGAATATTTTAAAAGATTAAAATGTTGATAATCAGGAATTATGAAAAAACTCTGCCAGAGTTAAGGGGTAATAACCTTAACTAGCAGCTCTTTCATCTCCGGTATCGTTAGCTGGCGGGTATTGTGAGAGTGGTAATCCTCTATTGTAGAGAGCTCTTGTTGCCCTTCTACAAAAAATTTGTCGTAGTTGAGGTCACGATTGTCAGAAGGAATACGGTAGTAGTCGCCCATATCAATCGCCTTGGCCATCTCCTCGCGAGTAACAAGAGTTTCGTAGAGTTTTTCTCCATGGCGGGTACCTATAACCCTAACCTCTGTATCTGAGTTGTAGAGCTCTTTTAAAGCAGCTGCCAAAACCGCAAGGGTGGCGGCGGGGGCTTTTTGCACAAAGAGATCTCCATTTTTACCATGTTTAAATGCATAAAGAACTAAATCTACAGCATCTTCAAGGCTCATCATATAACGGGTCATAGAGGGGTCGGTAATGGTAATAGGATTGCCCGCTTTTATCTGCTCAATCCAGAGTGGAATAACAGAGCCTCTACTTGCCATTACATTGCCGTAACGGGTACAGCAGATGGTGGTGCTACCATTATTACCCAAATGGCGACCTTTTGCAATTGCCACCTTCTCCATCATCGCCTTGCTGATACCCATTGCATTGATAGGGTAGGCCGCCTTATCGGTACTCAGCACCACCACATTCTTTACCCCATACTGAATGGCAGCGTCAATCACATTTTCGGTACCAATTACATTGGTCTTAACAGCTTCCATTGGGAAAAACTCACAGGAGGGTACCTGTTTTAGAGCAGCTGCATGAAAGATATAATCAACCCCCGGCATCACCCCATTTACAGAGCGTTTGTCGCGTACATCTCCAATATAGAACTTAACTTTAGGATTTTGAATAGCATGCCGCATATCATCCTGCTTCTTCTCATCGCGAGAGAAGATACGGATTTCGCTAAACGATGGGTCGTTAATAAATCTCCTTAGCACTGCATTGCCGAAAGAGCCGGTGCCGCCGGTGATGAGGAGGGTGTGGGTGATTTTCATATTAATACTTTTTGTAGAAGCTTTATTTCCTTTAGATTGTAATTCGATGTTCTGATAACAATAGAAATAATTTAGTAAAGGTTGAGTGTACCAAATAACCGATACTTTATACCTATTTACAAATAATTAGAGTCACATATACTTAATTAGGATATTTTTTTTACCATATCCCGCTGGTATCTGCCAAGTATCTTTATTCCACTTACTATTTCCTTCAATGATAACAACACTATCTTCTAAAACTGCAATATCCCAACCTACAGTTCGAATCTGTGGAATAACTAATGCAGCATTTTTAACTGTATCGATTATTAAGTCCCACATTGGTATTTTAAACCCTTTAATTTGCTTATGTGTTATTGGGTGAAAATCTAAATATTTACCACATGAACTGTTTTTTTGAATACCTCCAGTAATTACTTCACCAGTCTTAATGTCAATTTCTGCAGCGATATTTCCTCTGGAAAAATTATCAACATCAGAATCAACACTAATTCTAAAAATTGAGCCAATTATCTGAACATCACCTTTATTGTCGATAATTGTAATGACTCTTATTGTATTTAAAGCAGTTGGCGCTATTTCATTAATTAATTTATTTTGATTCAGATATTTCTCAACGTAAACAGTATTGTTTTTACCGAATAAAAAGTCAAGAAATTCATTATATGCTTTTTCTGCGATTAAGATTTTGCCTTGTTGATTTACAGCTATATCAGCTATACACACTGCTCTACCTGCTGTCTCCAAAGGGTCTTTAAAAACTAATTTTTGGCCGACACAACTTTTAATAAAATTATTAAGTTCTGGACTTTTTCTATCTAAAATAATCGGTGTGTTACAGAAAGATGCATAGTGATGAGCAAACTGTTCCTTATTATCTAAAAAATGGATTTTTGATTTGTCATTAAGTTTCTTATGAAATTTGTACATATCACCCATTGTCGCATATTTTTCCCTTTGTTGGTAACCTTTTTCATAGAAATGAAAGTTGAAGTAATCAACAAAAGATGAGCCATACCTCAATGAACTCCATATCATATCCAAAATAATCCTGAACACGTTGAAACCTTTACTGCGACAACATTTTATTGATGCAGTCAGGTCTTTATAGTTGGTCTTTAGAAGAAAATATCCAAGGTAAATCAGATTATTCATTGATTGGCAATTTAATATATAGCTATACTGATCTAAAATGTTTTTCAACAGTATTCACAAATTTTTTGGTTAAAATAGATTTATCATAGGTGCTTTCTGCCAATTTTCTTCCATTCATTCCCATTTCCTTTAACAAAATTGGTTCATCTTTCCATCTCAATAATAAGTCCACTAATTCATTGGGATTTTCAGGATTAACAAATGCGCCACAGCTTTGGCCTTCAACTATCTTTCGCGTCCATCCATTAGAGTTTACGATGATAGGTTTGGCAGCTGATAGTGAATCAAAAAGTTTATTTGGTGAATTCGTAGCTAAAATAGGAAGGTTCAAAAATGACACGATAGAGACATCACAGCTATTTACAATCTCAGAGGTTAAATCCATGGGAACTCGCTCTAATAAAATGACATTATTAAGTTTGTGTGTAGTCACAAAGTTCTCGCAGATTTTCTTCGCCTTACCTTCGCCAAGAAAAATAAACTGGATATCCTTTATGCTTTTCTCAATCTCGATTAGTCTGATAGCCTCCATAAGATAAAGCAAACCATTGGATATTCCCATTGCACCAAAATGGATTACTTTAAAAGAACTGCTTTTTAATCCAAACTTCTTATTGATTTCAGAATTTGCAGGGCGAGGCCAAAATTTATCGTTTTTGGCCATATTTGGAATCATTGTGACTTTTGATTTAGGGACATATTTAATGATGCCATCCTGCATACCAGGAGATAGTGCAACAATATGTGATGCATTTCTATAAATAGTTTTCTCTAAGTATCTGGTAAACCAATGCATAATTGGATTTTTCATAGCTCCCATTTGAATTGGAACTTCAGGCCAAAGATCCCTTACTTCAAATAAAAATGGTATGCCTTTAAACCACTTTAACAAAAGTGCTGGTACACCAACGGACAAAGGGGTAGAAGTAGATATTACCAAATCAATTTTATCTTGCCTTAGTGCTTGAATGGTGGATTTTATCATAAATGAAAAATAAGACTTGATACGAGCAGGAATGGACATGTCATTTGTATACCAATTCTTTACATAAATTATTGTAATTCCATCAATCGATTTCACTTCAAGATTCTTAGTGGCTTTTTTACTCTGTGTAATCATTATTACTTCATGCCCTGCTTCTATCAAAGCCTGACTCATCCAGTAAGTACGTGTCGCACCTGGTTCGTAGGGTGTTTTAAAATATTGATGTATGTAAAGTATTCGCATTCTTTTTAATTATTTGAAATAGCCTTGGAGTAAATATCAATTAGCCTGTTAACTGAATTATTCCATGAGAACAATTTTACTTTTTCAAGTGCATTCTGAGACAATGCAGCATAGTCTTTAATTACCAGTTCAATTTTGGATGCAATATCTTCAACATCATAAGGATTTACTGCATAGCCAATTTCACCATCTTTAAAATAACCATCAAAACCTTGGTCTTTTGAGTAGATTGCAGGCAGTCCCTGAGACATCCCCTCAGCATAAATTAAACCAAATGATTCGCGGAATGATGGAACAACCATGATGTGGCATGTTTTGTAGATGGCAGCAAGTTGATTTTTATCAGCAATAAAACCGTGAAGTGTTATTTTGGTAATTGTACTAAGGTTTGATAAATAAGTATTGAGAGGACCGTCACCAACAATATCCAAACTTACAAGTGTTTCTTTTGAGTTTAATTTTTCACAAGCATTAATCAAACCTTTAAGATTTTTGTTTTCCCGGAGTTTTCCGCTAAAAATAATTCTAACAGGTGATTCAGTTAATTGTTTCGCTTCTTTTGCAATATTGTTAAGCCAAAAGTCATTGATACCATTTGGAATAATATGTGTTTTAGGTAAGATTGTCTTAAAAGAATCAGACGAAATATTTTTTTTAAGTTGAATATCGCGGTATGCAGGAGAAATAAATAGTACTGCGTTTGCAAGATTTAATATTTTTTCGCCTATTCTTCTGAAGATAAAACTTTTACTTAAAAAAATATTAATATCTGTATTTCTTACTGTAACTATGTAGGGTGTGTTAGTTTTCTTGTGATACCAATACGCAACAATTCCATTTACTATTAAAGAATGTGAGTGTATTATTTCCGGAACAAAGGAGTTCTTAATAATTCGTTTAAAAGCTTTATAAATCATCCATATTTTTATTGGCCAGATCAGGCGAATAAATTTATTAAAAGCTTTATCGTAGAATAAAAATGTATTATTTAGTTCTTTAACCTCATTAATTCCCTTTTCTTTGTTGCTACTTACTGGTATAAAAACATATTGATGCCAGCCTTGATAATCAAGTTTACATACCAATTCACTATGGAGTTTGTTGGTTATGTAATAAGAATTAACATGAAGAATCCTAGACATTCTTTCTAACTTAATATGTTATGATTTGGCCAAATCGCCGTAATTTGTCAGATTGAATTTTTTGATTGCCTCAACAAAACTCTTACTACTAAGTAATGCATACTCATGAACTCTTACATCCGTTAGTTTGGTTGATGGTAACCCAATTGTGTCTTTTGCAGGATGAAAAGCAATTTCCAGCGTCTTATCTGGCCAGGCTGAGTGATCTAAATATTGAATTAGTTTTTCAAAGGAGTCAATTGCCCTGTGCGTATTAGATAGTAATAGCCCGTCCGGATGAAAGAAATATTTTGAAAGCTTTTTTGTGCGCAACTCGAGCACTTTTTCTACTAGAACTCGTTTAGGTCCAAAAGTGGCAATA
>CAYPYZ010000148.1:0-5195 GCA_964414805.1 uncultured Paludibacter sp. | reverse complement strand
ATTGGTGCAATGGCCTATGGGCAAACAATAGGGGTATTTCTTTCATTTGGGTTAAGTAGAATGGCTAGCTCAAATAATAGCTTATGTAGGTGGACAATTACAAAAACACAAGTAATCCCTGTGTTTTCACGTCAAGCAATACCTATGGTTTGGGATTTTGCAGAAAATAATGTTTTTAATAATGCGGCAGGTGATATTACTGTTGCCTTAAACAATATTGTGAAAACCCTCGAAAGATTCCCGAACGGTGAGGCTGGAATAGCATTTCATCATGATGCACAGACAGACAATAGCTTACGTAAGATTATGGTATCAACTGACCCTCCGTACTATGATAACATTGCTTATGCTGATTTAAGTGATTTTTTTTATATTTGGATGCGACAAATCTTAGGAACTGTATATCCGAAATTATTTGATACAATGCTTGTACCAAAATCTGAAGAACTTGTTGCTACATCGTATCGTTTTGCGGGAAATCGTGAGAGGGCTTATAAATTCTTTGAAAAAGGAATGTTTCAGGCGTTTAAGCAAATAAATACTTATGTTCAAAAAAATGTGCCAACAACGGTGTATTATGCATATAAACAAAGTGAAAATGATGGTAAGAATAATTCAGTCTCCACTGGTTGGGAAACAATGTTGTCGGCAATTATTCAAGCCGGTTTTTCAATTACCGGCACATGGCCTATACGGACAGAATTGCCTAATCGGATGATAAGCATGGAAACTAATGCCCTCGCTTCTTCCATTGTCCTTGTCTGCCGCAAACGTCCCGACAATGCACCAATGTGCACACGACGTGATTTTATCAATGCATTGAAACGAGAACTTAAACCTGCTTTGCAGAAATTGCAGGCAAGTAACATTGCTCCGGTGGACATGTCTCAAAGCGCAATCGGTCCCGGGATGAGTGTATTTTCTCGATTTTCCAAGGTGCTGGAGGCAGACGGTACACCGATGAGCGTCCGTTCGGCCCTGCAGATTATCAATCAGGAATTAGATTTATATTTTACCGAACAAGATGGCGAACTTGATGGAGATAGTCGTTTTTGTGTGGACTTATATACTCAATATGCTTTTAATGATATGAAATTTGGTGAGGCAGATGTGTTGGCACGGGCAAAAAATACTTCGGTGGATAAACTTGTGACTCAAGGTATTCTCTATGCACAGAAAGGTGTTGTCAGGTTGTTAGCACGGGATGAGATTCTCTATAAAATTGATAGTGAAATAATTTGGTTATTTACCCAGCAATTAACTCGTGTTTTAGAAAAAGAGGGTGTGGAAGGTGCAGCAAAAATAGTGGCAGACATTTTGACATCTGAACCCGAACATGCCAAAGCATTAGCGTATCGTTTATTTACTATAGCGGAAAACAAAGGCTGGGCAAAAGAGGCTTATGCTTATAATTCCCTTGTTATTGCTTGGCCGGATATTCAATCTAGGGCGGCGGAACTGCGGACAGGGGCAAGGAGTGTCGAACAGATAGCGTTTATTGATATTGATAACTGATACGAAGGAGGAAATTATATGGGAAACAATCATACGTTGATATCACAGGGGTTTCGCATTTTATTGAGCTCATTTGCTCCTTATATTGCCCAAGAACTGGGGAGCAGTATTGGTCAGGATTGGTGGCAGAAAGCCGTTTTAGATATACTTTATGAAGAGCAAAAACGGGATTTACCCTTGACAGGGGACTGGGGTAGTTTAGTAGATTCTTTGGATGTTCAACGTGCTTTATTATTGTTCGATTTGCATTGGAATACTGTTTTTCGCAAAAAATTATCTATTGATCATCGTACTTGGGCAAAAGAATTATTCGGTGTTCGTAATAAATTAGCCCATCTTGGAGGAGAAGACTTTACCAATGATGATACCTGGCGGGCTCTTGATACCATGTCGCGGCTTATGGAACAAATTGAATTTGAAAGTGCGGAAAAAATTCGCGGGTTACTTCGTGCATCCCGTTATGGTTCGGCGAAGGGCTCTACAACCATTACAAAAGTAATCACCCCTGCTCCTATTGTTACAAAACAAAAAAATATCGGTATTTTAAATATTACACCTATTAGCGGACTTTCAAACTGGCGGGATGTTATTGAGCCTCATCCTGATGTTGCACAAGGGCGTTATAAAAATGCGGAGTTTGCAGCCGATCTTGCCCAGGTGGCCCGTGGTGAAGGTTCATATGAATATCTTGATCCTGTAGAATTTTTTGCCCGTACTTATGTTACCGAAGGCATGACGGGACTTTTGGAACAGTCTCTCCTTCGAATTTGTGGGAAGGCCGGTGAACCTGTTATCCAATTGAAAACTGCTTTTGGTGGTGGTAAAACCCACAGTATGCTCGCCCTTTATCATATGATGCGTGGCAGGGTTTCTATTGATAAAATTCCTAATATAAAACCTATTTTACAGGGAACGGGTATTTCTACTTTACCTAAGGCAAATGTTGCTGTTTTGGTTGGAACTGCTCTTAATCCTTCCAAAAGTAAGCGTCCTAATAATATGCCGGGTATCACTATCAATACATTGTGGGGTGAGATGGCTGCCCAGCTTGCAGAATCGGCCGGAGATTTGAGTTTGTATGATTATGTAAAGGAATCGGATAAAAAGGGAGTTTCTCCCGGTTCAGAGGTTTTAAAAAATCTTTTTGATGCTGCCGGGCCATGCCTTATTCTTATGGATGAGGTAGTAGCCTATGCTAAGAAAATTTATGGTGTAACCGGGTTGCCTGCAGGCACATTTGATAATTTCATTTCATTTGTTCAGGAAGTAACGGAGGCAGCAAGAGCGAGTAAAAACAGTCTTATAGTTGCATCCATTCCTGAATCTGATATTGAAATTGGCGGGGAGGCGGGTAGAATTGCACTTGAAACCATAGAACATACTTTTGGGCGCATGGAATCCATCTGGAAACCGGTAGCCGCTAATGAGGGCTTTGAAGTTGTGCGCCGCAGATTGTTTCTTGACTGTAAGAATCCCGACGGACGTGATGCGGTATGTTCTAAATTCAGCCAGATGTATAATGAAAATCAGGGGGACTTTCCACTTGAAGCAAAAGAAATGGAGTATAAAAAACGCCTAATTTCTTGTTATCCTATTCATCCTGAGGTATTTGACAGGCTTTATGAAGATTGGGCAACCTTGGAACGTTTTCAAAGAACTCGCGGGGTCCTTCGTTTTATGGCAGCAGTTATTTATGAGCTGTGGATGGGTAATGATGCAAGTTTGATGATTATGCCCGGTTCTATTCCCCTTGATGTACCAAATGTGCGGGATGAATTGACCCGGTATCTTTCCGAGGGATGGAATTCTCTTGTGGATTGTGAGATAGACGGTAAGAATTCTATTCCATATAAAAAAGACCAATCTAATCCGCGCTATGGGGGAAATCTGGCAGCTCGCCGTGTTGCAAGGACCATAATGCTTGGCAGTGCACCTACTGTTCGTGATCAAAATGTACGTGGTATAGAAGCATCACGTATTCGTTTAGGTGTGGTTCAACCCGGCGAAAATATTGCAAATTTTAATGATGCATTGAGTACCTTAACTTCATCTTTGTCTTATCTTTATACAAATCCATCAAATAATCGCTTTTGGTATGATACTCGTCCGACACTTCGTAAGACCGTAGAAGACCGGGCCACACAGATTTCGGAATCTGATGTGGAACATGAAATTGAAACTCGGCTGCGCGGGTTGCGTAGGGAACAACCCTTTGCGGGTATACATATTTGTCCGGCATCATCTCTTGATGTACCGGATAATCAGGCTGCTCGCCTTGTTATTCTTCGTCCCGTTGATGGGTATAGGGCTTCAAATCAAAATAATAGTGCAATGACGGCAGTTATGGACATTTTAAATAATCGTGGTAATACACCTCGCATTTATAGGAATATGCTTGCATTTATTGCACCTGACCAGGATTTGACGAACTCGCTTAAACAGGCGGTTCGGCTTTATCTTGCATGGAAATCTATTAAGGATGATAGTGAGGACTTAAATCTTGATGCGGCACAAAATCGTGAAACAGTTAATAATCTTAATCGTAGTAATGAAACAGTGGATTCAAGGATAAGGGAAGCATACTGCTGGCTTTTAGTGCCTTATATTGATAAAAATGTTGATATGAAGACAATCATTTGGGATACTATTCGTATCAGTGGGGGCAGCGAAGGTATTATTACCAAGGCTGCTGAGAAAATGCTTCAAAATGAGGCAATTATAACGGCATGGGCTCCGGCACTTCTTTTGATGGAATTGGATAATTTGCTTTGGATTGATGAGGATAATATTAATATCAAAAAATTGTGGGAATATCTTTCTACCTATTGTTATCTTCCACGTTTAGCAAATGAAAGTGTATTAGAGGAAACTATTCGTGCCGGTTTACAATCTACGGAATATTTTGCTTTTGCATCTGCGTTTGATGATGATAGGTATATTGGTCTTAAATTTAATCAATACGTTGAAACTATTGAACGTTCCGGTTATTTAATTAAGGTTGATGTTGCACAAAAACAACTTGCTGAAGAAGCAGAAAAATCTAAGGCCGGGGAATCAGTGCAAACCGGAGGAGGTACAATTGTTTCTACAGGTGCCGGTGAAGGTGATTCATCAACCTGTATTACCCAAACATCAGGGACTGAGGCCGGTATCCAAGGGGTTCATGAAGACCCTACATCTGAGGTTCCAAAAAATACTCATTTCTACATGTCGGCAGAACTTGATACAACCCGTATTGGGCGTGATGTTCAAAAACTTGTTGAAGAAGTCATTAATCATCTCACATCGGTCGATAAAGCACAAGTAGAAATATCATTAGAAGTGAATGTAAAATCGCCGGATGGCTTATCTCAACAAACAGTACGGACAGTTTCCGAAAATTGTCAGACTCTCGGAATACGGACGTTTGGATTTGATGGGTGATGGTATGTATCCTGTTTTGGGGTTTTATAGCCATATTATGAAAGTTTGGATAACGAGGCTTTTCATCGTCAAAATTGGAACGTAAAGTGTGTAATACAATTGATGGCATGGCATAATATAGTTACACAAGTAGATGGTAAAATGATAAAATACATTCTGAACAGAAAAATGCTTATGGATTCATCAACTTACAAGAGAGGTTATGGAGGCTCGGAAATGGAAACGAAAGAAACAATTTATATCGTAGGGCATAAAAG
>CAYPYZ010000147.1:0-5211 GCA_964414805.1 uncultured Paludibacter sp. | reverse complement strand
TGATGCAAAAAGCGATAAGCAGGAACTCACAGCTTTGACTCAACCTGGAAGAATCCCATATGGTGCATTAGTACCACAAGGTATTGATAATCTATTGGTTGCTGGGCGAAGTATCTCAGCTGAAACTTCAGCATTTGCATCCCTTCGTGTCCAAGCTACAGCGATGGCCTTAGGACAAGCAGCAGGCACAGCCGCAGCGTTAGTGGTGAGTGAAGAGGTGGGGGCATCAGATCTTAATCGTTCGCTCCTCATTGAAACCCTTTTAACAGACGGGGTGATATTAGATTTCTAAAAGAAAATAAAAAAAGCGGGTACGACATAGTACCCGCTTTTTAAGGTGTCTTTCTGTTAGCCTTTTAAAACTAGCGAAAGGGTTGCTTTGTATGATGAGGATTTGCCAGCATCCAAAGCAATTCGAAGCCATCCGCCAAAATGAGTAACTCGTACAAAGTGGTCACCCTTGGTTTGAATTGGTTCGAAGGTTGTCCCCTCATCTACCCAGACAATCCCATCATATGAAATCTGGACTCGGGCATTTATTGTTGTCTTGGGGTCTAATTCATGAATTCTGACGAAGAAGATTGCTTCATCTGCCCAACCTGCCTCGTATGGCTCTGTCTCAAAAGTTCCTGAGAGTTCTTTGAACCGATCAAGTACTACGGTATAAAACTGTTTCACAGCGTGCCCTCCTCAAGAGTATCGCCAATGGAGTTGACGATTGAATCCACATACATGAACACCCTTCTGCTTGTATCACTTTCGATGTATACAACAGGATTCAAGAGCCAATCAATACGAGGATAACGTCCAACTGTTGTTGCAGGGATTCCCCGTAAATCAAAACGTTTGTCAACAGAAGCAAGCTCAACATACTCGCCTTTGTTTAAATCAACGGTAAGAGCAAAATAGTGCCAGTTAATCTTATCAGGAGTCTCGTTATAACATAGTTTTTGACTACTATTCGGAATATCGTAGTAGCCATTGGTTGACCCATTTGCTTGTCGTGTGCCAAGCCATTGCGTGTCAATTCCTCTCTCAAGAGTGACTTTTTCGTCAGGAGTATCGCCAGGGGCGCTTTCGCCAACATATCCCCAAGGATCGGTATTGTTTTTGTCTACCTGAACCACCTGCCAGCGCTGCTGCATATCACCGTTTGCAGAGTTAAGATAGCGAGCACCAAAGAACGTTCGGCTCTTATCGTCAGTAGAGTCCCAGAAAAATCCTAGAGCACGAATTGCATCTTCACCAACTCCAGGGACATTTTGCTCAGTAGTGAAAGTGTAATACATTTCGCACTTTAAATACCCTCGTTGCATGTGAGTCAGGCGCTTGATAGCCATCCCCATACCTCCGGGTGCTGGCAAATCTTGAGCTGGATTAGCTACTGGACGGGAGGAGATTTTCATAGAATACGTACCATGGAGAGATCCATGGGTTCCCGCATACCCGTAAGTCGCGGATGAAAGCATTGGAGGACCCCAAGAAGTCCATCCGGTTTGTGCTGGGTAATAATTGAATTCATCCTGCCGAAAGTTCGGCATGAGATTGATCCAACCATTTAAACCCTTGTCAAAATCATCCGCAAAGAGGATGTTTTTAAGTGGTCTGTAGCCATACAGTTTACCCATGGTTTTACCTCACTTTTTCTCACTTAATTTTAAACTTTTATAAAATTGATACTTAAAGTAATTCTATAGTGCAAGCTGTTGGTTGAAAAGTCAAGTAAATTTTAGATCTGTGGGAACAATTTCATTGAAATAGCCTTATACGCTATCAATAAAGTGTTGGATGTGGTACATCGCCGCTCCAACCGCTGATGCTTCAAATCGATACGTACATGGGATGATATATTGACCATCATCTCCAAAGGTATTGAGAGCTTCAAGCTTTGTTCTCAGTATATTAAAATGTGGCTCTAGGAACCCACCTACATAGCCGCCAAGGATAATTGGTGAATCAAAATTCATCCGAATGTTATTGATTGCAATAGCCAAATTCTCAAGATATGTGTCAAAGATAGTCAGAGCATTTTCATCTTTTGAGTCTACTAAATTGAAAAAATCTTTTAGGTTATCTTTGGCATGACGTGAAAGAATAAGTGCTGAACAATAAGAATCAACGCATCCTGCTTTACCACAATAACATGTAGTACCGTGCGGAATTAACGTCATATGACCAAATTCTCCACTTCGTTGGTTTTTTCCAAAATATAGTTGATTTTTCACAGCAACTGCGCCACCCACACTATTCGAAAGGGATAGGTATACAATGAGTTCATTGATTGAAAGTCCGCTTAGTTCCGCCAAACAGGCTGCATTAGCATCATTGATACAGATAGATTGATAGGGGATGGAATCCATAAATGTTTTGCAGGGTAGGTTTCGTAATCCAAGGGCGTGAGAGTAGGTAATGTACTCTCCTTCAGCATCAATGATTCCTGGAATTGAAATACCCACACCGATAATCTGTTTTTCTGAGACAGGATGTTCTTTCATATAGTCAATAAAAATTCGTTTTAGATCATTATAATAGAATTCGTCGTTTTTAAAGATTAGCGATTTCCTCTCAACATGGTGAACTTGCCCGAGTAAATCAACTTGAACAATGCTAACATGCCCTTGAGTAATATCCACTCCGATAGCAATTCGTGACTCGGCATTAGGTACCAAAACCTTAGCCTTTCGCCCACCAGTAGATTCAAAAAGCCCATCGTGTTTAATTAAATGCTTATCCATAAGTTCGTGTGTATAAGACAGAACTGTTGGCATACTCATATTTAATGCTATCGATATCTCTCGATGGGAGGTTTTCTGTACTTGGATGATATATTTAAAAATCAAATTACGATTAGCATTTAGGTTATTAGTGGGCATTTGTTGCGTCACAGTCTTACTCGCTTTTATTAAAGTGTCTTAATAATAAGTATAAATTAACCTAAAATCAATATAAATATATCGAATTCGTGATCTTGTTTAATGCAAAGCACACTTTTATCCCCATGGCATACATCACTTTCGATTACTTCTAGAAATATCTTTTTCGGGGTAGTTTATTGGGCCGTCTGGAGTATTTATCGCTTGACAATCCGCATATAGGGGATACAATAAACATGCATTAATAAAGCGCTTTATTAAAGTAGTTTAAGAAACGTAACGTATCATCCAGTAAGTAAAGTGTAAACAAAATAGATTGGAAAATGCGAGTATTATAGGGTTGTAAATTGTTATAGACCAATAAAAAAGGAGCTTTTTGTACCATATGCAAAAAAAGAAAGCACCCCTGTGGAAGTACATCAAACATCATCCTTACTTATACCTAATGCTTATTCCAGGTCTTTTCTTTGTGATTGTTTACAAGTTCTGGCCTCTTTATGGCTTAACTATGGCTTTCAAGGATTACAACATATTTGCAGGGCGAAATCCTATGAATGCTATCGCTGTATCTGAGTGGGTTGGGCTTTATTGGTTTAAAAAACTCTTTAGTAGTTCTCATTTTAGCTTGGTTCTAACAAATACGCTGTGGATTAATTGCCTAAAAATTATTTGGTTATTCCCAATCCCTATCTTCTCTGCAATTTTATTGAATGAAATTCGCCAAGTACGGTACAAGAAAATATTAACTACCTCAATTTATATTCCCTATTTCTTTTCATGGGTTATTATTTATGGGATTTTCTATTCCTTGCTCGGTTCATACGGTATTGTAAATTCGCTGATTGTTGCACTGAAAGGTAGCCGCATGCAGTTCTTCACAAACACGAGACTTTTTCGAAGCCTTTTGGTTTTTACTGAAGGATGGAAAGAGATTGGCTACAATACAATCATTTATCTAGCAGCTGTGACTAGTATTGATCCAACTTTGTATGAGGCAGCAAAAATTGATGGTGCCTCAAAAATACAGCAAATCTGGTATGTCACTCTTCCAGGACTACTACCAACTATTGTCCTCATGCTGATTCTCAAAGTTGGCTATATTCTTGATACGGGCTTTGAGCAGGTTTTGATTTTTTACAACCCTGCCGTATATGGCGTAGCAGATATTATTCAGACATATGTATATAGAATAGGATTAGGACAAGCTAATTTCTCCCTTGCTACTGCACTGGGACTTTTTAATTCTGTCGTAGCATTTATTTTGATTGTTGGAGCCAATTCTGTGAGCAAGAGACTCCTTAATAGGAGTATTTGGTAATGGAGAAAGCTCGTAAGCCCCGAAGTATTTCTGATCGCTCATTTACTCTTTTTTCTTATGTCTTTATGACAATTCTTGCGCTCCTTTGTTTACTACCGAGCTTGCATGTTCTTGCGAAGTCTATTAGTGGGGGAAACTTGGTGCTAACTGGAAAAATCGTATTTTTCCCGAGAGATATACAATTCGAGACACTCACGTATATTCTCAAGAATACTAGTTTTTTCACGTCATTGAAGAATACTTTGATTGTTACCAGTCTTGGGACCTTATGTAGTATGTTCGCAACGATTACGACAGCATACCCGCTCTCTAAGCCCTCGTTCAGGGGAAGAAAGTTTGTAATCTTGCTGTACGTTTTTAGTATGGTTTTCTTTGGTGGTATAGTGCCCGCTTACATGGTCGTAAACACCCTAGGAATACTCGATACTTATTGGGCTCTAATCCTTCCATATGCAATTATCCAGTTTAATATGTTCGTCGTAAAAAGTTATTTTGAAGGAATCCCAGAAAGTATTGAAGAAGCAGCATACATTGATGGCGCTGGGGATGTGCAAACTCTTATTTTAATAGTTCTTCCTATGTCGACCCCTATAATAGCTACAATTTCTCTTCTCTACGCAATTAATTTTTGGAACAACTACTTTCACGCAATGCTCTACACGAGCTCTAGTTCTATGCGGACTTTACAAGTTTTTCTCTATGATTTAATTAACAGCGGTCAAGCGATGATGGAGAACTTATATAGTGGAGCGTTTGGAAGTACTGAAGGCCAGCGCGCGATTAATATAACAGCGGATGGAATCGTATCTGCTGCTGTGACCCTTTCGCTTATTCCAATCATCTTGGTGTATCCCTTTGTTCAACGGTATTTAATTCAGGGAATCACTATAGGTTCGGTAAAAGAATAGATATGGCATTGAACCCTTACGTTGTAAGGGAAGAAGAAAGGAGAAAAAAATGAAGAAATTATTAGTCGGACTCATGATCCTGCTTTGTGCCTTCTCTCTGTTTGCTGCTGGG